>JAJTCL010000147.1 GCA_021323255.1 Propionibacteriaceae bacterium
AGCATGGTGCTGCTGTTTGTGCTGACCCTGATCTACCGCGACATGCCCCCCTTGATGTTCTACCTGGTGACCCTGATAGCAGGAATAGCGCTCCTCGCGTGAACCGGTTCGTCCGCCTCCACGGAGTCTGTGGAGCAGACGAGGGGGTCGATTTGCCTTTGGTGCGCCGCACCGCAAGCGGACCTGCTTACGAGCGCGTGTCGGCGGGGCTTGACTGTTGCCGCCGGCCGCGTCACGGCAAGAGAATGAACGAACTACTGGTGGGATACGCACCCTTATCAACAGAGCGCCAAGATCTCACCACCCAGCGCTCACCACCCAGCGCGAGAGCTGCACGCGCTCGAGGTCGGGGACGATCGCATCTACGTCGACCACGGCCTGACCGGCACGAACCGGGAGCAGCCAGGTCTTCGGCTGGCGCTCGCCGCCTGTCGAGCGGGCGACACCTTCGTGGTGACGAAACTGGATCAGCTCGCCCGATCGCTGCCGGATGCCCGCAACATTCTGGATGAGCTGACCAGAGGAAACGTAAAGCTCAGCGTCGGGGGCTCGATTCACGACCCACCGATCCGGTTGGACGGCTCCTGGTCAACGTGCTGGCGATGGTTGCGGAGTTCGAGGCCGATCTGATCCGGCGGCGTGCTCCGACGTCGGTTCGGTGTCGGCTGAACGCAAGAGAGTACCTCGCCGTGCAGGTATTCCGTTGCCGTCGCGCGAATGAATTTGCCGAATCAGCAACGTGACTTGTTCGCAGACATGCCCTGCCGCGAGGCTGGTGTGGTGATCGAGCAGGAGTGGAACGAGCGGTACGCTGGGAGCAACCAAATCTGGAGTGGTCAGCCTAACGAGGCGTTGGTGACCGAGGTCTCCGAACTCCCGCCAGGCCGGGCGCTGGACATGGGCTGCGGCGAGGGGGCGGACGCGGTCTGGCTCGCCCAGCGGGGCTGGGATGTCACCGGGTTGGACGTGTCCGGGGTGGCGCTGGACCGCGCTCGGCTGCACGGCCGAGACGCCGGCGTCGTCGTGCGCTGGGTGCGGGCCGGACTGGTGGAGGCCGGGCTGCCGGACCGAAGCTTCGACCTGGTGTCGGCCCAGTATCCCGCCCTCCTGCACACCCCCGACCATGCTCCCGAACGTGCGCTGCTGTCGGCCGTGGCACCCGGCGGAACCCTGCTCGCCGTGCATCACGCGATCGACGTGAAGCACAGCCAGACCCACGGCTTCGACCCGGCCGATTACGTCAGCCCGGCTGACGTCGCGTCACTGCTGGACGAGAACTGGGCACTTGAGGTCCATGAGGAGCGACCGAGACACGTCGCGACCGGCGCAGGAGCACATCACACCAGGGACGTCGTCCTGCGGGCGCGGCGGCTCAGGTAGACGCGCGGAGATTCGAAAGGTCTTGCCCAAAGCCGATTCAGATCGAGGTGGCGTCCGCTACGCCAGCCGCCGTGCCACGCCGCGACGGATAACGGTCAATGAAGACCTGACGTCTCCGGCCGACGGATCAGTGCTCGAAGCCAGCTGATCACCCACCAGAGCTTTCGATCAGTCGGACAAGCTGACCCGCCAGCCGACGGGCATACGGTACGTGTGATGGATCGGCGGCGTCTCTGGCAGTGGCACTTGAGGAAAATGTTGCGGTGCGCCGGGCGAAGGACGTGACTGAGCGCTCCTCCGGCCTGACCAGTCGCTTAGCGACGCAACAGTCGGTTCAGTCGCCACACGCAGCGGGAGCATCGACATCATGCTTGATGCGTCGACGCTGCGGCCGATCGTCGGTCGTGCGCTGGACGCCTTGGCTGTGCCTGTCGATTGGTCGGTCGTGCCGATCCTGGCCGGGGATGGCCAGGGACTGGGGGTTTTTCGTGTCTCGGGCTCGGCGCGCGTCGGCGGTGAGCCACGCGGGTGGTCGGTGATCTTGAAGGTGCTGCCGGCGACTCCGGGGTCGCCGACCAGGTGGAACTATCCGGCGCGCGAGGCGCTCGCCTACGAATGAGGTCTGCTTGAGGACCTGCCGCCGGGTCTCGAGGCGCCGCGGTGCTTGAGTCACACCGAACACGGCGGCCAGCATCAGGTGTGGCTGGCTCGAGGACCTGGGTACGGACGCGATGCGCTGGCGACTCGACGGCTAGGGGAGAGCGGCGCGAGCGCTCGGACGGTTCAATGGCGCGTATCTCGCCGGGCGCCCGCTGCCGGTGGCCGGGGTGGCTCAGCCGGCATTGGCTTCGCTCCTGGTTGGCCGAAGGTGCCGCCGCGGTGCGCGAGCTTCCTCGCTTCCAACGGCAACCGCGCGTACAGCGCGTATATCCGCCCGACGTCCTCGATCGTCTGCTTTGGCTGTGGGCGCATCGTCAAGAGCTCCTCGACGCGCTTGACAGTTTGCCCCATGTGCTCAGCCACAACGATGCCTTCCGCCGGAATCTCTTCCTGAGATCGGAACGACTGTTCGCGGTCGACTGGGCGTTCCTGGGCCCAGGTCCAGTCGGTGCTGAGCTGGCACCACTCGTGACCGCGAGCGTGGCGTTCCTCGGCGTGGCGCTTGATCGCTGGCGCGATCTTGAGCGGACGGCGGTCGAGGCGTATCTGCGTGGTCTGCAGGACGCCGGCTGGGATGGCGCGTCGGATCAGGCGCGTTTCGGCTTCGCAGCCTCCTCAGCGCTTCGCTACGGACCCGGATGCGTTCGACTGGTTCTGCCGGCGCTGCTCGATGAGACCGCACAGCCTCACGTCGAACTCGTTCTCGGCATTCCCTTCGACCAAGTGCTGCAGCTCTGGGCTGCCCTCTGCCTTGAACAGGTCCGACTCGCCGACGACGCGTTTAGGCTCCTCGCCACGCTCGACCTTTGAACGCGCCGCGGCCCGGCAGGTTGGTCGGTGTAATGACTTCGGCCGTGCCGTAAACCGACCGCTCACCGACACGCGTTCCCGCGAGGATGCGCATTGCGGCGGAACACAATCGGGCAGCGTGCAGCGCTGAAGCAAGTAGGTCCCGCCGTCCTCTATCCATTCTCGCCCGGGCTGCTCGTACTACGTGCGCTGCAAGTGCGCAGTGAGGTTCCTGGGCACGACTGTTTCTTGTTCTTGGACCCAACGCACACTTATAGGCCGGGTTGATCAGTCCGCAGCCGGGGGAAGAAACCGCGCTTGACGCTGATTCAACCCATTGGCTCGCCAAGCGGCTCGAATGTATTACGCCGTCTCATGCGCGATAAGGCCGTCGGGGTGCTCGTGGACGACGATGGTGTTGTAGCGGTCTCCGTTGTAGTCGAACAGCATCTCTTCACCGAGAGAGGTCACCCGAGCCGACTATGCGCCGGGGGTTGCTGCCGGCGGGGTCGGAAACGCGAGCCGAAGTTCCCGGATCCTTTTGCATGCCGCCGATTACCCCACCCGACTGCGGCCACTCAATCACCACATCGTCGTCGCAAAGGGCATCGACGGGCTGCATATCGCGAGTGTTGATCGAATCCACAAATCGACGTATCGCGACCCGCCTTGACTCATCGTCCGGCCCGTCGCTCCGCGCTTCCAGCAGATCTTCGCCGATGCCGGCTCACGCCAGAGTCTTACCTCGAAATCCGGATGTCGATTTGCGGCAGATCACAACATTCGGCAGCCGACTCATGTCTGGCGCGACTCGGGCATTGGCAGGTCGTGCTCCGTGGTATGTCGGTCTCACCACTGTCGGGACAGTCCTGAAGCGCTTGAGCGCGGCCTCACCCCGGCGCACTGGCGATGGCGGGTAAACGGCCCGGGACACGCACGCGTATCAATGGAGCAAAGATTTCTTAGCAGCGCGAGGTCTGCACGCGCTTGGTATTAACTGCGCCTGCCAGCATCGTTTGATCATCGCGACGGCGACGAGCGTGCTCTGAGGATCGGGAGCGGCACCTGCCGCAGGCCCGGAGCCGGAGTCGCACCACCAGGCGAGCCAGCGGCTCGCTAGATCGCAACCAGATTTAGGCCTCCGGCTGGCCCTCCGCGTCCGCCAGATCGAGTCACCACTTCGAGTGCTTCGGCCGCTGTGCACTGTTGCGACAGCAGCGCCGCTTTGGCGAGTTCGAAGGCCCAGTGCGGCCAGGTCGAGGAAAACCCACCGTTCTGATTGTTGAACTCCCCCGAGTAGTCGCCGCTGGAGTGCTGTCCGGCGAAGGCGATGGTGCCGGTGCTGGCTTCGAAGCTGGCTTGGGCAACGGCGTCCGCGAGGTGTCGCGGCACGCCGCTCGGAATCTTGAGATCTGCGAGGAGCTGTTCAAACCTGCTTGTCTCGTCGAGAGTTGTTTGTGCTGGTTGATGGTGCGCAGACTGTCGGCCACGAGCCTGCCCGCCTCGGGTCTTGTGCGCGGGTCATGGGTGACAGCAGCACGTTTCGTATGCCCATGCCAATGAAACCCAGCGGCCCAAACAGACGTGCGACGGGAAGCAGGACCCAGATCCCTAGACGTTCAGACAGCGTGTAGCACTGGATCGGTGTGCCGAGTGTGACCAGGGTCCTGCACCGCTCCAGCCACCTGGCCGCGAACACTATGCCGACGTGCCCACCCCAGGCGTTGCCGACCCAGTCCACGGGTTCATCGATACCGAGGGCGGCCAGCACGTCGGCGGCTGCCTCGGCACGCTCATCCATGCTGTACCGGCGCCCCGGGTCTGGGCTGGCCCCATGTCCCGGACCGGTGATGATCACCAGACGTCGCGCGCGCGAGGTCGTCCACGGCCCTGTTCCGCCCTTACCGCGCACCCGCACCGCCAACGCTTCCAGGTGGGTCTTGACCATCTGCCGCTCGTTCATCTGGTCTCCCACGCTGCTTTGAAGTTGACAGTGTCAACCGCTAAGCTCTTGCAGATGGATTTAATTGGATGAATTATCCATCCAATTTATTAAGGATGTCAATGGCACCTCGGTCGTACACGATGCAGCGTCGGTCACAGCACGTGGCTCAGACACGGGAACGCATCCTCGCTGCCGCGCTGGAGTTGTTCAGCAAGCAAGGAGCTCAAGCCACCACCATGAATGAGGTGGCTCGTCGTGCGGACGTCTCGCCGACGACGGTGAGTAACCACTTCTCCACTCAAGATCAGCTGATCAAGGCCGTGATCGACCGGGTACGCGCCGATGTCCAGGTTCCGGACAGCACGATCTTCACCGGCGTACGGTCTGTGCCCGGCCGGCTTCGTGTGTTGACCAGCGCCATGTACGCCTTCTTCGAGCGCACGTCGCACTGGTTCGATCTGCTGGGCGCCGAGTTAGTCGAGGTGCCGGCGCTGGCGCGTGCTGAGGCCGCGTTCTGGGACTCGATTCAGCAGTTGTACGAGCAAGCCGTGGCCGGCGCCAACGACGATCTGCTTGCGAAGACCACGGCCGGGCTGCTCCATCCTGCGACATTCAGCGCCCTCAAAGCAGCGGGCATGTCGGTCGATCAGGCAACCACTGTTGTCGCCGAGTTGCTGGCCCACCGGGCGAGAGGACACACACAATGAAACTGTTTTACGACTTGTGGTACCGATTCGGGACACCTCCCTGGGTCGGGCAAGCTCGACCAGAACTAGTGGAGCTGGTTGAATCAGGTGTCTTGCAGCCCAGCCGAGCGATCGACCTGGGTTGTGGCGAAGGCGACAACGCGATCTTCCTGGCACAGCACGGTTTTCAAGTCACTGCCGTCGACTTCTCGCCCGCGGCGATTGCCAAGGCCAAGACAAAGGCCCGCGACGCAGGGGTTGAGGTCGACTTCGTGATCGACGACCTCACCCAGCTCGCGAAGGTGAGCGGGCACTTCGATCTTCTCGTTGACTACGGCACTTTCGACGACCTGAGCACCAAGGATCGCGCTGCCTATGTTGATCAAGTCAGATCGTTGGCAAAGCCTGGGGCGAAGTTCTTGCTGTGGTGCTTTGAGTGGGAGCTCACGGCGTGGGAGCGCTTGGCAACCGCCCTCCTGCCGTTCGGCGAGTTGGCGCTGCGACCGGGCGAGGTCGAGCACTGGTTTGGGAGCACCTTCGACATCGAGCGGATCGCCGGCGAGACCGATCTCCCAAAGTGGCCGCGCGGCTGGGCGGCATACCTCCTCACCATCAGGTAGGCCCGGCAGCCTCGCCGACGCTTATCCTGTGGGCTTGAGCCGCTATCAGACACTGGGCAGCCACGGCGTCGCTGCTGGTTATCTGCGCAGCCAATCGGCGGACCGCCAAAGCTCGGCACGCAAGGCATTGATGGGCGAGGCAAGACACGACCACAGTCTCAGGACCCATACGCCCAGCGGGTTCGCCTCGACAAGTGCAGCGACTTCGCGGCTCGGTGGAGTCCGATCCCTCGAAGATCCCTGAGCTGGCCGATGCCCTCGGTCAGCTGACGGGGCACCGACTGGGTCGTGGCTACGCCGCCGCTACGGCAGATTCTCAGAGCGCGGTATCGACAGGATATTCAAGATCAACTCGGCGACGAGCTGCGGAAGCACTGAAGCCACCGACCGCAGGAACGCATCGAGGCGAGGCACACCGGCTGGAGGTCGAGCAACGGGGAAGCCGAATGACGTGAGGCCGAGCGAATCGAAGCGGAGCGACGGGCCGCCGTCCGGGCGGCGGTCGATCCGGCCGAGGCCGAACGGCTAGAACTCGAACGCCTCCAGGCCGGGATTGACGAGCTTGAGCGCGCTGAGAAG
>JAJTCL010000477.1 GCA_021323255.1 Propionibacteriaceae bacterium
TCTCGAGCTACGGGGACCAGGACGGTGGTTCGGAACTTGCGCTCGACGAGGGTCGCGATCGCCGACCGTTGACCGGCGCCGATGATCAAATCACCCTCCGTAAGACTGAAGCCCTGGCCCGGGAAGGTCGGGTGTGGCTTAGATCGCCTTGCGTGATGTCGCTTACTGGGAATGTCCGCCCGACCTTCTTGGGACGCCTTGGCTGCTGATTGAGATGTGCGCTTGGTCGCTGGTTACGGATGCGTCAGCGGGGTGTTCCGCAGGGTCTGCTCGAACAAATTGCCCCTCAACGACTGGAGATGTGCGTGACGACTCGAACGACCGCTTGGGCTGGGATAGACATCGGCAAAACCCACCACTGGATCTGTGCCGTCGCCTCCGACGGCCGGGCACTGATGTCGGTGAAGGTGGCCAACATCGAAGCCGACATCGTGGCCGCCCTGGCGACACTAACCAATCTGGCTGACCATGTCGTGTGGGCGGTCGACATCGTCGGGGCGCCGTCGGCGCTGATCTTGGCCTTGTTGGCTCAAGCGGAAAGCCCAGTGTTCTACGCCTCCGGGCGGGTGGTGAACACGATGAGCGCCGCTTACACCGGTGAGGGCAAGACCGACGCGAAGGATGCCTACGTGATCGCCGAAACGCTGCGTCTGCGGCGCGACCTGCCGATGGTCGATACGGTGACCGATCTGACCCGTGAACTGGCTTTGTTGACCGCGCACCGCAGCGACCTGATCGCCGACCGGGTCCGGATGATCAACCGACTGCGCGACGTCATGACCAGCGTCTTTCCCACCCTGGAACAACAATTCGACTACTCCTCACACAAAGGCGCGCTGATCTTGCTCACCGAATACGCCAGCCCGAAACGGTTGCGCCGGCTCGGCGAGACCCGCCTGGCCCAATGGCTGCGCCGCCGGCAAGTGCGAGACGCCGCCCGTGTCGCCGCCCGAGCTCTGGCCGCCGCCCACGGTCAAGACATCGAACTGCCGGGCCAGCAAGTGGCGGAGATGATCATCGCCGAGCTAGCCGCGAGCCTTCTTCAGCTCGACCAGCGTGTCCAAGGCCTCGACCAGCAGATCGCTGCGACGTTCCGTCGCCACCATCAGGCCAGAAGCATCGAGTCGATGCCCGGTTTCGGGCCCATCCTGGGCGCCCAGCTGCTCGTCGCCGCCGGCGACCTCCGCGCCTACCCCAGCGCCGGCCACCTGGCCGCAGCAGCCGGCCTGGTGCCGGTCCCCAACGACTCCGGCCGACGATCCGGCAACCTTCACAAACCGCGCCGTTACAGCCGACCACTGCGGCACGTGTTCTATCTGTCCGCGCAGACCAGCATGATGCGGGCAGGTCCCAACCGTGCCTACTACCTCAAGAAACGCGCTGGCGGCCACACCCACGCCCAGGCCGTCATCACCCTCGCCCGCCGCCGCATCGACGTCCTCTGGGCCCTCCTACGAGACGACCGCACCTTCAGCATCGACCCGCCCAGCCAGGCTGCCGCGGCTTGACAACATCATTGAGATTCCCAGTGGCCGGGCACGGCTCGATCCTCGGCGTCGGCCGGACGTTCGGCGATGTTGATCAAGTTCGGGATCCGATTCTTGCGTTGCCCGGGTTTGCGGCAGGGCCGACGAACCGCCCGACCGGTACGTAAATACCTGGTCAGATCACGTTTCAGGGCGCCGCGGGACTGCACATACAGCGATTGGTAGATGGTCTCGGTGCTCACCTGCATCTCCGGCTGGTCAGGGAAGATGACTCTCAACCGGCCCGCGATCTGCTCCGGGGAGTACTTCTTGGCCAGGTCCGCCTCCACCCCTCCACCATGCTACGCAGCCTCAGGTTGGTGAGCAGCTTCGCTGGCTTCGGCCGCGACGCCCGGTGATAGGCAAGCGCATGCGCCGACGTGGCCCGATAGCGCAACCCATCGGCGTTGCGACGCAGCTCCCGCGACACCGTCGACGGCGACCGCCCGATGATGGCCGCGATGGCCCGGATCGAATCACCCCGGGCCCGGCCGAGCGCGATCTCTTCCCGCTGCGCCAACGTCAGACACCGACCCTTGAGGTTCCGGCCTCGACGAGGTCTAACTCCTCCCACCGCAGCCAGCCAGCGGGTGCCTTGCTTGCGATAACTGCCGGCCGCGATCGCGGCATCGTTGATGAACTCGCCAGCCGCCATGCCAGCCCAGAACACCTGATAGACCTCAGGAACCATCCGATAAGAGAACCGCACCACAACACCCTCCGAACTAGGGATGTTGCGATCACTGCGAGAACCCGGGGCCATTTTCGCGGACGGGTCTTGCGGGGCAGGTCTAACGAGGTGGACATCCTGAACTGCGCGGTTGCCGTGGCGGGTCGGCTAGTCAGCAGGGGCTCTGGTGAGAGCCGCAATCATCGTTGTCACGACTGTCTCAAGGCCGGGGATGCGGCGAGCGCCGTGCCCGGTCCGCGAACAGCATGTGCGCGGCCCTTGCTAAGAATGGCCCCGCTGATTATGGGAATATCCGGGCCGGCGGTACGCACTGGCTAGCATCGCTGAGTGATCGAGCGTGGGATCTTCGTTACTCGGTCACGGCGTCGGCATGCCGATGGGCTACCTTCCATTCGCCGCCCTCGCGGCGATAGACCTGGGTGGCCCGCAACGTGAAACTGCGCGGCTGGCCGTCGAAGGAGTTCGAGGCGTGCTCAAGGCCGGCGGTAT
>JAJTCL010000148.1 GCA_021323255.1 Propionibacteriaceae bacterium
GATGAGGTGCCGACCGGAGATGTCCTGCCTCCGGCAACCCGTGCGAGAGGACAGACCCAAACCTCGCCGTGTGCGCGCTGGGCACGGACCGGCAGCCAAGCCGCACCCAACTGCTGTGGATCGAACAGCAGTTCGCACGCTGGGGCCCTTCGCGGGCCCTAAGCAAGAGTCGATGAGGTGCTCGGTGCAAGGAGGTCAGACCAGCAGGCGGATCCGAGTCGGCGCGGGTGGGCGCGCAGATTCCTTCACAGTTGGTCATGCGAGCTCGATTCTGGTCACCCGCTCCACAGCAGCATTCCTAGTGAAGGTTGCTTTGGGCAGTCTCGCCGCTTCTTCCGCTCGCACGTTCTTCGATTTCCGGGCCAGATACGGGTTCCTGACGTACCGCTGTCGTTCGCGCAGCCGGCCAGGACCACGATGGCAGCCGCGGCGGAGTCAGGCTCGTCTTGAGATCGTCATTTCATACCAGCCTCCAAGTCTTCGATGGAATGTGGTGACGTATACGGCTCCGGGCCTCGTTGTCGACGACTACCCAGGGCGAGTGACTCCGGAATCTTGGGTGAACTCGTAGATGTTGCCGTCCGGTGCACGGAAATGGACCCAGGCGTTACCGCTGTCATCGAGCTCCGGCTCTAGGAGGATCTCGACCCCAGCGGATCGCAGCTCCTCAGTCGCCTCGAAGACGTCGTCAACCAGGAACCCAGCAACGGGACCAGTTGTGAAGTGCCGGTTGACTGGGCTGTCGGGACCGAAGACCTCGACCTTGCTGCCGTCCGGGAGTTTCAGCACCCAGAAGTCCTCCAGCTGCAGCGCTAGGCGCAGTCCCAGCAGATCACGGAAGAATGCCACTGTCGGTTCGGGCCGTTCCGTGCGAGTACCGACCCAGGCCAACTTGATGATCTCCATTTTGCAACCTCAACTTTGGGTTCTGATCCGACGAGCCGGGCAAGCAGATCGGGTGGTCGTCCAGCGCCTGGTGGGCGAATCCCTCGACGCGGAGTCCGAGGTTGTCCCGGTCGACGTGGCGCCAGTCGATTCCGCCGTGCGGGCGGCTGTCGGGCGTACTCGATAGCGAGTTGGACGGTGCGCAACGTCGTCGCTAGTGAGTATGGCCGCGAGTCGCAGAGCGGTGTCGATCCCGGCGGAAATTCCGGCGCCAGTGAGGTAGCGGGCATCTCGACCCAGCGCTGGGGCACGTAGGTCGCCCCCAAGACGCTCGAGAAAGCGGTGGTACACCCAATGGGTGGTCGCGGGGCGGCCGTGCGGAAGTCCGGCGCCGGCGAGAAGGAGTGAGCCGGTGGACAGGGTTGTTGTGGCAGCCACCTGGACTGGGGTGTCGGTGGGGACGGGGTCGAGGTCTTCCGCCACGACGACGACATGGCGGCGGGGTTGCATTCCGAACGTGGCTTCGACGACCTCTAAGCCGGACATCACCTGCGGCGGTCCGATGAAATCGAGCGGGGTTAGCCCGGCGGAGAGCACGAATGCGATGGTCTTACCGTCGTCGTTCACCGCATCATTTCCCCTGCCTCGGAGGTGTCGAGGACATCGAAGCTGAACATCATCCCGCTCTCGATGTGCTCGGCGATGTGGCAGTGTGCCATCCACCGTCCCGGGTTGGTCGCATCGAAGAGGATGTGCACGACCTCACCGGCCCGGACCAGAACGGTGTCCTTCCATACCAGGTTTAGTTCTGGCGCGCCGCCACGGTCGAGGACGAGGAAACGACCTGCACCGTGGATGTGGAACGGGTGATGCATCTGGTGGTCTGCGCCGGCTGAGTTATCCAGGCGGATCTTGACCCGGTCACCGACGTGCAGCGTCCAGGAAATCTCGTTGTTGGCCGCGCCGGTTGCCGTGTCGACGACCTTCCACACCATGTTGGACAGGTTCGACATGACGTTCATATCTGGCATCGTGTCCTCCCACTCGATGTGGTCGTCGACCTCCGGGGGCGGGATCGAATGAGCGTCCTCACCAGCCATGTCCTGATGATGCATACCGGTCGGATCCGGCTGAAAAGACATCTGGTGCATTCCGTGGCCGTGCATGTCATGCGCCTCGTTGCCGTGCCGCCCGCCCATGTCCATGGAGCTCATGTCCATATCGGTCATGTCCTTGGAACCCATCTCGGTGGTGCCCACGTCCATTGACCCCATGTCCATCGCTGACATGTCCATCCCTGACATGTCAATGGAGCCCATGTCCCTCCCACTCATGTCCATTTCACCGATGAATTGCAGGGTCTTGTCTGGAGGGCGATCGGCGTGGGCGGCGAGCCCTGCGCGTTCGGCTTCGAGCTCCGGGTCGGTGCGTAGCACACGGTAGGCATCGATAAAAGAGGGCGAGGCTACGCCGCCGGCCACGTGGAAGGTGGCCAGCGTCGATGTGTGGTCTGGCGTGCGGTGTTCAAGTACTGCAGTGCCGGCATGATCGAAGAGAACGTCCACGATCGCCCGTTCCGATGGTGAGAGCAGGACCGACTCGACGAACTCCTCCTGCTCGTAACGCCCGCTGTCGCCTCCGATCAGCTTCAATGTGGCGCCGATGATTGCCACCTTGAAGACCCGGGTGTTGGCGGTGTTGGTGAGGTAGAGGCGCACCACCTCACCGGGCGTCACGTCGAACGAGGCGTCGGTCTGCCCGTTGATCAGCAGGACGGTTCCGAACCGTCCCATCATCGTGTGAGTGGGGCCGGACCGATGAAACGCGGCGATCTGTCCGTCTTGGAGCAGCAGGTCGTCGAGGGTCAACGCGATGTCCTGGTTGACCGGAGGCCAGTAGTCGGGGCGGGTCGGATCGACGATGATCTGGCCGTACAGGCCCATCTCCTGGGCGTAGTCCTCTCGGATGTGTGGGTAGTACCAGTACAAGCCGGGGTCGGGGAACCGCAGTTCGCAGCTGAACTGCCCGCCGGTCGGGATGGGCTGCTGAGTCTCGTAGGGGACACCGTCGGATCGGTTGTCTGGGCGCAGACCGTGCCAATGAACCGTCTGTTCTAGGCCGGCGTCGTTGGCAACTTCGACTGTGACAGTTGTTCCTTGCTGGACCCTCAGCAACGGTCCGGGGATGGAACCGTTATAGGCCAGCATGCGCAGCGGCGTGCCGGCGATGGTCTTACGGATCGGCCCGATGCGTAGTGGCAGCACATCGCCGTTGGCTAACGGCACCGCCGCGGTTACGTGGGCCTCGGGGAGGCCGCTCACCTGCCTTGGAAAGAGGTCGTCTTCGATTGAGGTTTCCTGATTTAGGTCAGCCATGGGGTCACTCCTGGAAGGGAAGAAGGTAGCGACGATCAGTCGTCTTGTGGGGCAGTGCCGCTCGGGCTGTTGCGATCATGATGGTGGGCCTGCGTCTTGACAAGTGCGTCCTCGACAGCGGCCAGCTGCTCGCGGACCTGTGCGTATTTTTCGGGGTCCGTTGTCTTGTCCAACAGAGTCAGGGCGTGCCGCAGCAACGCGGCGGTGATGGCGGGGCGGCGGCCTCGTCGGTAGACGTCAGCCATGCCAAGCGCGTAGGCGGTTCCCATGGCAGCCTTGTCGAGGCTGATAAAGCGCCGCGACACATCGTCTAGCAGCGCCCGGCCCGCCTCGATGTTGCCCCGGGAAACGGTTACGAGGGCCAGGCCTTGGTCGACGTGTCCGAGATCGTGGGGGTCATCGAGTTGCTCGACCAGCGTTCTGGCCTCCGCAAGGACGCGTGCCGCATCGTCGTTCTCCTCTCGCATCAGGTGGATGTGTCCGAGGGCTAGCAGGTTCTCGGCCTGGGCAGAGCGATCGCCTAACTCGACAGCGAGACCGTGGGCGGTTGCGTTGAGTTGTTTCGCGAGGTCGAGGTCGAGGGCACGGAAGGCCTCGTAGCCCTGCAGAGTCAGGATGTGCGCTCGGCCCCACAGATCGTTGCCAGACGTAATCAAAGGCGCTGACTCCTGCAGCAGCTGCTGCAGGCTGCCTGACCGGCGGTTGTTGGCGATCCGTGCCAGGACCAACAAGGATGTTGTGACACCCCATCGGTGGTTCTGCGCGCGAAAGACCTTTAGCGCCTGACGGCCTGTCGCCTCCGCGGCGGCGTAGTCGTAGCTGGAGATGGCGACCAACGCGTAGACGAGAAGGCTCAGGCCCTCACCCTCGTCATCGGTGTCTGTTAGTACTCGCAGGCTCGCTTTGGCGCTTTCTTTGGCCTGGTCCAGATCTCCGCGTCTCCAGGCGAAGACGCCGGCCCAGGCGGACCCGCGGGCCGTCAGGGTCGGCTCGGCGCCCGCCACGGCAATGCTCCGCTCCAAGGATCGGCGGGCTTCGTCCCAGTGACCATGCAGATACCAGAACCAGGCAGCGTTCACGGCGATCCGGAGGCTTGTGGCCTCACCGCGGCTCCAGGACCACTCAAGGGCAGTGTGGAGGTCGTCGTGCTGCAATTCCAACAGCTCCAGCCAGTGCGCCTGCCGGCGACCTCCACGGATCTGGTTGGCGGCAGCTTCGACCATTGAGGAACACCAATCCCGATGGGCGGCGCGGGGCGCCTCACTCTCCCCGGCCTCCTCCAGACGCTCTCGGCTGTACTGTCGGACGGTCTCCAGGAGGCGGTAGCGATTTTCAGGTCCTTGGACAACCACCACGAGGGACTTGTCAACGAGCCTGCTTACGACGTCGAGGACATCCAATGCCTCGATGCCGTCTTGGCCGCAGATCGCTTCGATCGCCTCTAAGGTGCAGGTGCCCATGAACACCGACAGGCGCCGCAACACGTGCTGTTCCATGTCGCCGAGCAGGTCGTAACTCCAGTCCATCGCCGCCCGTAGTGTTTGCTGGCGAGGCAGCGCGGTCCTGGGCCCACCGGACAGTAGGCGGAAACGGTCCGACAGGCGGCTGGCTATCTGCTCGGGGGATATCACCTTGACCCTGGCCGCAGCCAGCTCAAGGGCCAGCGGGATCCCGTCCAGCCGCCTGACGATCTCCGCCACCGCCTCGGAATTGGTCGGGGTGAGCTCGAAGTCCGGTCGGACAGCTCTGGCACGTTCCACGAAAAGTTGTATGGCTGAGAAGCTCGGCAACAACTTGACGTCTGTTGCCTCACCTGGAATAGCAAGCGACGGCACCGGGATGACCACCTCGCCCGGCACGCCCAGCCCCTCCCGGCTTGTCGCAACCACTCCCAGCCCAGGCGCTGCGCTCAGCAAGCTGGCCAGAAGATCAGCGCATGTGGCCAGAACTGCTCTGCGAGCGTCTCGGCCAGCGGCTGATGCGGATCTTCAGGAATCGCAGGCCCGCTGGCCACAGCCGATGGAACTCGTTCTGGCTCCGACAGCGGTGCCAGTTCGACCAGCCGTGCGCCGTCGGCATACTCCTTCAGCAGGTCACCGGCTGCCTGCAGAGCCAGGCGAGACTTGCCGGCGCCGCCGACACCCGTCAAGGTCACCAGACGCGAGTAAGCAAGGGCTCGTTTCACAGTGGAAAGCTCGGCCTCCCTGCCGATGAGCCTGGTCAGCTGAACCGGCAGATTGTGCTGCGGTCGATCAGTGACAGGTAACGGATGGTCATCCGATGCCGCGGTGAAGCTCATGAAGCGCTCGCTGAGCAGCAGCGCCAGATCAGCACTAACCAGGCGGGCCAACTCCTCCGGCGTCTGAAACGGTTTATAGGACGCGGTGTCGTCGGACTGGATCCGTCCCAACAGCTTCACCAGCCGCTCCTCACGATCCGGCGCCGGTGCCTTGACATAGAGCAGCCGCGGCATCTGGACCGAGAGGCTGTACTCGTCCTCCAAGCCCGATACCGTCTCATCGGGCGCGACCCAGCCGTAACGCTGCCAGTAGATGCCGACGAAGATCTGGCTCTGCTGAAGGTAGGCGCGGTAGAGATCCCTCGGTGGGTGCGGGCGGGCGCCCAACTCGAACAACACCGGCGTCAACTGCAACCGCTCGATCGCCTCACGCACCGCAGCACGTTCCTCGGCCAGCTCCGCCAGAGTGGAACTGACAAAGACACGCAGCCGCTGGTCGGGCGTGCGAATCGAAGCGCCTCTCACGCCTACCCTTCCTCAGCATCGAGGGCCCGGGACTTCCAAAGTATTCTTTCGCGGCTTGAGAAGTCGAGGTGTGCTGACCCCGGCAACCCCGATCAGCGCGCCGTCGAGTCAGCCCGGCCCGAGGCTAGGTGACGCCTCGGCTGCAGCGTGCTGCCTCTGTCCGTAGCGGGTCAGGCCGCGGGGCTTGTACAAGTTGAGGACAGCGACCACGACCAACACGACCAGACCGAAAGCAGGGTGAGCGATGTCTCCGCCGAGCTGCAGGACTGCTCGGTCGTCCCCGGTACGGGCAACGGCGGCACCGGCACTGACGCTCGGCATGTGGAGGATCAGCACCACGAGGGCCAGGCTGGTGAGGACCAAGGCGATCAAGACCCAGTAATGCCGGATCAGGCCCCATCGCGTGCCGACCGACATCACCAGCCCGGTCAGAAACGCCAGGCAGCCCAACGGGACAATGACCAGCCAGCCGATCAGCTCCATGGCGATCCATGCGGCCCGCACTGTCGGCACCCGATCGCTGACGCGCGCAGCCACGCCGGCAGCGAGGTAAGCGCCAGCCGCGCCGATCCAGCCGACCGAGGTGATCAGGTGCATCGCCAGCGCGACATATCGGATGCTGCCAGTCCAATCGGAGGAGAGATGGCGGCCGGGTCCGTGCTGACCGCCGCTGACCAGCATCACCGCGACCATCAGCACCACGAGCGCCGCGGCGATGATCAAGAACACCTTTACCCAGCGCGGCATCGCTACAGCTGACCTCGGTGAGTCCCGGCCGGACGGGCCCCCGGCGTTTGCGGGATCACTCATCGAAAACCTGCCTCTCCTTCTCGAGACAGTATGTCATATGCATTTCGAACTGTAAGCGGCGTGGCACGTCGTATCCTAGGCGCATGCCCAGGCTGTGGACGGACACGGTGGAATCGCACCGGCAGGAGGTACGGGAAGCGATCTTGGACGCCGCCGGTGAACTGGTGGCAAGCCGCGGACTGCTGGCGGTCAGCATGTCGCAGCTGGCCGAGACGGCCGGGATCGGTCGGGCAACGTTGTACAAGTATTTCGCCGATGTGGAGCAGGTGTTGACTGCGTGGCATGCCCGTCAGGTAGCGGGACACTTAGCCCAGCTCACCGCCCTGGCCGAGGGTCCAGGCGAGCCGGCCATCCGGTTACGGTCAGCGCTGGAGGCCTACGGGCGGATCTGCCGACAGCGGGCCCGGCACGGCGGCGACGCAATGGCTGCGGCGCTTCACCACTCCAGGGAAGTTCAACAGTCAGAACGGCAATTGCGAGACCTGCTGGCGAGTCTGGTGACCGAGGCCGTAGCTGCGGCGGTGGTGCGGAGCGACGTGCCAGCGCGAGAGCTCGCTAGTTTCTGTGTGCATGCCCTGACTGCAGGTGCCGATATCAAGTCAGCTCCGGCGGTGGAGACACTGGTGGACCTGGTGTGGGCGGGCCTCAGCCCGGCGTCCTCCCCCTAGCGGTGATGGGTCAGCCCCGCGGTGCCGCAGACGACATCGACGCGATTGCCTGGACCACCTTAAGCCGGTCGGCGATTGAGCCCGCAGTCGATGGCCCGCCAGCCCAGAAGCCTGATCATCAGGTCGTACAGGCCGGCCCGGTGGATGACCCGGTCGCGACCGTGCCGCTCATGTCCATGCACACCGGGCATCAACACCTCCTGTTCGGCATGTTCGACGTGAACTTGTCGCTGATGTAGCCGTGCTGCGACTCGACGATCTCCGCCGCGGTCGAGCGCTCGATTGTGGTCATTGTTAGGTCGCTTTCTGAAGCTCAGTGTTGGCCGACCTCGAGCGCGGCGCGGTTGTCCAGCTCGGCGCGCCGGGGATCACTGGTGGTCGGGACGATGGTGTCGGGCCGCAGGTCCAGGCGGCGCAGCAGCTGCGCATTCACAGCGACGATGATGGTGGACAGCGACATTAAGATCGCGCCGACCGACATCGGCAATACGAAACCAGCCGGAGCCATCACACCCGCGGCCAGCGGCACCGAGATCAGGTTGTAGCCGGCTGCCCACCACAAGTTCTGCTTCATCTTGCGGTAGCTGGCCTTGGACAGCTCGATCACGGACAGCACCGAGCGGGGATCGTCGCTGGCCAGGATTACTCCGGCGGAGGCGATCGCCACGTCCGTGCCGGCGCCGATCGCGATGCCCACGTCGGCCTGCGCCAAGGCGGGGGCGTCGTTGACGCCATCGCCGACCATGGCGACCTGCCTGCCCTCAGATTGCAGCTGTTTGACCTTGCCGGCCTTGTCCTCGGGTCGCACACCGGCGAAGTATCGATCGATCCGCAGCTCGGCAGCAACGGACGCTGCGACCGCCTCGGCGTCACCGGTGATCATCACGACCTGCACGTTTCGGGCGTGCAGCGCCTCGACGGCGTGCCGCGACTCACTACGGATCTCATCGGCAAGCCGCAGTGCACCGATTACGTGTCCGTCGATCAGGACGTGCAGGATAATCGCTCCCTCGGCCCGCCATTCATCCGCGATATCCAGTTCAGTTGCGCCTTCCTGGTGCAGCAGGTAGGGCCCACCAACCTGAACGTGACGCCCGTTGACGGTGGCCGAGACGCCAACAGCTGGGGAGGAAGTGAAGTTCGTGGCGGGGGCCAGAGGGAGCCGCCGCTGCTCGGCCGCGGCCACGATGGCCCGAGCCAGCGGGTGCTCAGAATCAGCTTCGGCGCTGGCAGCCAGTGCCAGTACCTCCTCTTCACTGCTGCCAGCGGTTTTGATGGCGGTGACCGTTGGCTGGCCCTTGGTAAGGGTGCCGGTCTTGTCGAACAGCACCGTGTCGACGGTCCGCATCGACTCCAGGGCTAGCCGGTCCTTGACCAGTACGCCGCCGCGGGCGGCCCGTTCAGTGGCGATCGCCACTACCAGTGGGATGGCCAGGCCGAGGGCGTGAGGACATGCAATGACCAGGACGGTGATGGTACGGACGATCGCCTGGTCGGGCAGCCCCAGCAGCATCCACACCACCATGGTGACGATGCCGGCGCCGAGGGCGTACCAGAACAACAAGGCCGCGGCGCGGTCGGCGATTCGCTGCGCCTTCGACGAGGAGTTCTGCGCCTCGGAGACCAGGCGCTGGATACCGGCCAATGCAGTATCTTCCCCGACGGCGGTGATCTCCACCCGTAGGCCGGAGTCAGTGGCCACCGTGCCGGCCACCACCGGGTCACCCTCGCCGCGACGGACCGGCTTGGACTCCCCTGTGATCATCGACTCGTCCATGCTGGCCGAGCCGGACCGGATCCGGCCATCGGCCGGGATCCGACCACCGGGACGAACCACAACCAGGTCACCCAGCTGTAGATCCGCGGGAGCCACCAGCTCGGTGGCCTTACCCACGACCCGCTCGGCCTGGTCCGGCAGTAGCGCGGCCAACGAGTCCAGCGCGGAGGTGGTCTGGGCTAGGGAGCGCATCTCGATCCAGTGGCCGAGCAGCATGATCACAATCAGCAGCGACAGCTCCCACCAAAAGTTGAGCTCCTCCTGCAGCAGACCGATGCTGGCGCCCCAAGAGGCGACGAAGGCCACCGTGATCGCCAACGAGATCAGCAACATCATCCCGGGCTGAAGGGCCCGCAGCTCACCGACCGCCCCAGTCAGGAACGGCCGACCACCCCACACATACACAAGGGTTCCCAGCAGCGGCGAGACCCAGCCAACCCAGCCGGCGGCCGGCAACTCATAGCCGAGCAGCATCGCGAACACCTCAGAAAAGCCGATCACCGGCACGGTGAGCACCAGCATCGTCCAGAACAGTCGCCGAAACTGCCCGACATGATCCCCCTCTCCGCTGTGACCGCCATGACCGGCGTGGCTCGCGTGACCGGCATTCTCGCCATGGCCACTTGAGGTGTGGTGACCGACCTGCCCGGTGTGACTCTCCGGCCCACCATGTCCGGGATGACCTTCATGCCCCGTGCTGTGGTGCTCATCGTGACCGGCGCGCTGGCCGGCCGGAAGGCCGTCGACAGGGTGCAGGTGTGCATGGCCGGGTGCGCTCGCGGGATGTTGCGTGTGGTCGGTCATCGGGGTTACCTCGTCAGAGGGGTCGGTGATGGGCTGAAAAGTGCAGCAGCGGAGGCTATGTTCGTTCCTGCTGAGGGTGTACCCCCAGGGGGTATCTATCAGTAGACTACCCCCTGGGGGTATTCTGGTCAACAGTGGCTGGGGATCACCGATGGCCAGGCCGTCACTTTGCTAGCAAGGTGTCTCCATTCGGTTTCCTCCGCCGCGGCTT
The DNA here is from genome assembly GCA_021323255.1 of Propionibacteriaceae bacterium. Taxonomy (GTDB): domain Bacteria; phylum Actinomycetota; class Actinomycetes; order Propionibacteriales; family Propionibacteriaceae; genus Microlunatus. Next base: position 10,295 of record JAJTCL010000148.1, read on the forward strand.
TCGCCTCGGCGCGGTGCCGCGCGACGATCGTGACCTTCGCGCCGTTCCTGGCGAAGACCCGCGCGATGCCCTTGCCGATGCCCTTGGT
>JAJTCL010000149.1 GCA_021323255.1 Propionibacteriaceae bacterium
TACGCGATGCCCTGACGTCGGAAGTCCTGGCAGCCGAAGGTTTGCCTATCGGGCTCGCGACGAACAATGTTGCGGAGTACCGCGGCTTGATCGCCGGACTCGAGATGGCCCATGAAATCGATCCGACAGCCGCCCTCGAGGTGCGAATGGACTCCAAGTTGGTGATCGAGCAGATGGCTGGCCGGTGGAGGGTGAAGCACGCCGATATGAAGCCGCTGGCGCTGCAGGCAGCCCGGCTGCGGCCAGCGACGGTGACCTGGACGTGGGTCCCCCGCGAGCTCAACAAAGTAGCCGACACCCTGGTCAACCGCGCGTTGGATGGAGATCCCGTACCACGGCAATACCTGCTCGACCGGCCCAGCTAACTGACCGACCGGCCGGAACCGGATCGCGCGTCGCCGTGCTGAGGAGGAGCGAGGCGACATGCTTTTGGTCGCCGAGCGACGACGATGTAGGCGGCCACAAAGCGCGATCCGCGCCGAGCGAGCTTGGCGAGCGAGGCATCAAGCACAGTTAAGCTGCGGTCATGCCCGCCCGCAAACTCGGATTGCCACCGGTTGTGCCGAAGGAGCTGGCGCAGGGCCTGGCGGCCATTCGGGCAACCGTCGAGGTCCCAGCCGAGTTTCCGGCCGACGTCCAGGCCGCGGCTGAGAAAGCTGCCGCCGAACCGCGCCTTCCTGATCTTGACCGGACGGATCTGGAATTGATCACCATCGACCCTGCCGGTTCTCGTGATCTTGACCAGGCATTGCACATCGCCCGTGGCTTGAGTGGCGAGTTCGTGATCTCCTACGCCATCGCTGATGTGGCAGCCTTCGTACGGCCGGGCGATCCGATCGATCTTGAGGCGCATCGCCGCGGGACCACGCTCTATGCACCCGACTGTCGCACACCGCTCCATCCTCCGGTGCTCAGCGAAGGAGTGGCCAGCCTGCTGCCGAATGAGGTGCGGCCGGCGCTGCTTTGGACCATCACCCTGGACCATCGGGGTCAAATGATTGCAGCTGAGGTGGCGCGGGCCAGGGTCCGCAGTCGAGCCCAGCTCAGCTACCGGGACGCTCAGGCGGAGATTGACAGCAGCACACCTCGCGAGACTCTGGGCTTGCTCAAGCTGGTGGGTCAGTGGCGGGAGTTCCGGGAACGTGATCGCGGTGGAGCCAGCTTGAAGCTCCCACAGCAGGAGATCCACCCTGATGGGAACGGCTGGACCCTGCGTTTTCACGCTCCCGAGCCGGTGGAGGGGTGGAACGCGCAGATCTCGCTGCTCACTGGCATGGCGGCCGCACACATCATGCTCTACGGACAGGTGGGCGTCCTACGGACCATGCCGCCCGCGGAACAGGACTCGATACGCCGGCTGCGTCAGGTCGCGAAGGCGCTCAAGATCGTTTGGCCTCCCGAGTTGGACTATCCCGACTTCATACGGACTCTCAACCCGACTCGGCCTGATCATGCGGCGATGCTCAACGCCTCCACCGTGTTGTTCCGCGGGGCAGGCTATCGAAGCTTTAGCGGCGGCATCCCCGAAGACGCTGATCATGCCGCACTCGCCAGCGACTATGCCCACACCACGGCTCCATTGCGGCGCCTGGTCGATCGCTACTCGGGCGAGATCTGTGTCGCACATTGCGCAGATCAGCCGGTCCCGACGTGGGTGCTCCGTGCCCTGGACGGGCTTCCTGAGCAGATGGCTGCGGCGGAGCGGCGGGCCAAGAAGTACGAGCGAGCGATGATCGATCTGCTCGAGGTTTACTTGCTGGCGGACAGGGTCGGGCAGACCTTCCCCGGCACCGTGATCGAAGTCGATCGCGGCAAGGAAAGCGGCACCGTGATGATCGAAGAGCCGGCCGTCGAGGGCAGGGTGATCGGCGATCGGCTTCGGCTCGGGCAGGAGGTGGTGGCTCGTCTTACCTCCGCCGACTATGCCAAGGGTGCGGTGGCCTTCGAGATCGTGCGCGGTGATCAGCGGCCGATCTGACGCTTAGCCGCCGCCGCCACCGCCTCCGGAGTGAACCCGAACTTCGACTGCAGCGCTTTGAGCGGGGCTGACGCGCCGAACGTACTCATCGCAATGACCTCGCCTGTGCTGCCGGCCCACCGGTGCCAACCAAACGACGAGGCCTGCTCGATCACGACCCGCGCGGTCACGTCGGGAGGCAACACGCTGTCCCGATACTCATCGGTCTGCCGATCGAACAGTTCCCACGAAGGCATGCTGACTACCCGGGCCTTGATTCCCTCATCGACCAGCTGCTCGTATGCGGAGACTGCAAGCGCGACTTCGCTGCCGGTGGCGATCAAGATCACTTCCGGTGTGTCGTTCGGATCGCCGCCCAGCACGTACGCGCCCTTGGCGAGGCCGCTCGCCGGGGCGTACTTGCTGCGGTCCAGCGTTGGCAACGCCTGCCGGGACAAGATCAACGCGACTGGGTCGTGCCGCAGCGGCATGATCACCCGCCACGCTTCGACGACCTCATTGGCATCGGCCGGGCGCATGTCGATCATGCCGGGCATCGCGCGCAGTGACGCCAACTGCTCGACCGGCTGATGGGTGGGCCCGTCCTCGCCAACCCCAATGGAGTCGTGGGTGAAGATGTGGATGACGGGTAGCTCCATCAGCGCCGAGAGTCGTAGGGCCCCGCGCTGGAAGTCAGAGAAGATCAAGAACCCGGCTTGATAGGCCCTGATCTTGCTGAGCGCCAACCCGTTCGTGACGGCGCCGGCGGCGTGCTCGCGTACGCCGAAGTGCAGGTTGCGACCGGCGCGGTCGTCCGGCTGGAAATCACCGGCGCCGTCGAAGGTGAGTCGCGACTTGTTGGACGGCGCGAGATCGGCGGAACCGCCGATCAGCCAGGGCACCCGCTGGGCGACGATGTTGAGCACCTTCTGGTTGCTGTCTCGGCCGGCTGCGCCTTTGGGATCCGCAGGGTACTCGGGCAGATCCGCATCCCAGCCGTCCGGCAGCTGACGACGTTGCATGTTGTCGAGGTGATCGGCCAACTCGGGATATTCCTCACCGTAGGAGGCGAAGAGCTCGTCCCAAGCCGAGCGCACCTCGGCACCACGCTTGCCGAGGTCGGTGAAGTGGCTGCGCACCTTGTCGGGTACGAGGAAGCTCTCGTCCTCCGGCCAGCCGAAGAAGCGCTTGGCGCCGCGGACTTCGTCGACCCCCAAAGGCTCGCCGTGCGCGGAGTGGCTGCCTTGCTTGGTCGGGGCGCCGTAGCCGATGATGCTCTTCACGATGATCATGGTCGGCCGTTCCTGCTCAGCCTTGAAGGCATCGAGCGCGTCGTTCAGCGCGTCGAGGTCGTTTGCGTCGTCAACCCGCTGAATCGCCCAGCCGTAGCCCTCGAAGCGTGTTGCCACGTCCTCGGTGAAGGCGAGATCGGTGCTGCCCTCGATGGTGATCTTGTTGCTGTCATAGAGCCAGCACAAGTTGGACAGCTTCTGATGGCCGGCGAGCGATGCTGCCTCTGCGGCGATGCCCTCCATCAGGCAGCCGTCGCCAGCGATCGCGTACACGTTGTAGTCGAAGAGCTCGTAGCCCGGGCGATTGAACGTGGCAGCCTGCCACAGGCCCGCCATAGCCATCCCGACGCTGGTAGCGATACCGGTGCCAAGGGGACCCGTAGTGCATTCGATACCCGCAGTCCAGCGGTATTCCGGATGGCCCGGGCACTTGGAGTCCAGCTGCCGGAACTTCTTGAGATCCTCCAGTGGCACGGCCAGCTCGCCGAGGATCTCGTACTGGGGATTGACAGATTTCACCCCCGCCAGATGCAGCATCGAGTAGAGCAAAGTCGAAGCATGACCGGCGGACAGCACGAAGCGGTCGCGATTGCTCCAGATTGGATGGTCGGGGTCGAACCGCAGTTTTTGCCAGACCGCGTACATCACCGGCGCGAGTGCCATCGGAGTCCCCGGATGCCCGGAGTTTGCGGCCTGCACGGCGTCCATACACAGCGTCCGGATTGTGTCGATCGCAAGCTTTTCGATGGGATCGCTTTCCAGGGCTGGGAAGTCAGTGGCGGTCTGGGTCATGGTCAACCTTCCTGGGTGCGCGACCCGCGTCTGGGAGGTCGCGGTCAATCGGTGGTCGTCGGCGGACAGGCATGCCTGAATGCACGCTATCGCCCACGACTCGTTGCGGGAAGAATTGCCCCAACACCTAGCGCCCCTATCAAGGCCTCCGGTGGCATGGGTCTGCGCTTCTCTGGCTAGATGTGTTTCTCCGCATAAGGCCGCAAAGGTTGGAGAAGAGGCCGCGTCTGGGCGACATTCGTGGCTCTGTGCGGGAAAGACGCCTCAGCAACCTGGGGAAGTTATGCGTACGAGTCGAGCGATAAGCCGGACACGCGCCCGGATACTCATAGGGTTGCTATACGCTTTTGTATTCGCGGTGGGACAGCCGCTCGACCGGATAGGTGACGGTCATGGCCGCTTCAGTGATGATCTTTGCGCCGACTCCTCTCGTGACCGTCACCGTCGAGCAACCGGCCGACGAGGTCGAGTTGCACATCCACCCGGGCGGGCAAGGCATCTGGCAGGCACGGATGATCACTGCGCTGGACGTCTCGGTGACGTTGTGCGCGTGCGCAGGCGGTGAGACCGGTCGGGTTATCGAACGGTTGATCGCTGATGAGGGCATCACGCTCCGGGTTGTCCATGCTGGCACCGGCACCGGCTGGTACGTCCACGACCGGCGAGGCGGCGAGCGCGTCCAGATCGCTGAACATCCCGGCCAGCCGCTTTCACGCCACGACATCGACGAGCTGTACGGGCTGGCCCTCGCCGAAGGCCTTCGGGCGGACACCTGTCTCCTCAGCGGTCCCACTGAGCCGTCGGTAATGCCCCCGGACATCTACCGGCGGCTGGCGGCCGATCTGACGAACAACGGCGCACGGGTCGTGGCTGACTTGTCTGGCGAACATTTGACTGCTGTGTGCGAAGGCGGTCTGTACCTGCTCAAGGTGGCTCACGAGCAGCTCGTCAGGGACGGTCGGGCGAAGAACGACAGTGAGCATGCGCTCGTGAAGTCGATTCAGACGTTGCACGAGGAGGGCGCCGCATCGGTCGTCGTTTCGCGTGCGGACCAACCATCGATCGCCTTGCTTGACGGCGAGCTCTACCAAGTGATCAGCCCGAAGCTTCAGGCGGCCGACACCATGGGTGCGGGGGACTCGCTGACCGCTGGTATCGCTGCCGTGCTGGCCAAGGGCGGCGATCTGACCGATGCCGTTCGCACCGGCACCGCGGCGGGGGCGATCAACGTCACCCGACACGGGTTAGGCAGCGGCCGTGCCGACGCCATTGCCGAACTGGTACTTCGGGTGGGCATAGTGCCGTACGAAAGGGAAAAGTGAAGCCATGAGTCCACAACGGGTCCTGATCACAAACGACGACGGCATCGCCGCGCCTGGTATCCGTTACTTGGCTAGGGCGGCCGCCGATCATGGCTTCGACGTCGTCGTTGCGGCGCCGTCGGAGGAATCTAGCGGTATCAGCGCTGCCATGACCGCGGTGGTCAGCGAGGGCAGAGTCGTGATCGACCGCCGCAAGCTCGCGATGCTCGACAGCGTGCCCACGTTCTCGGTCAGCGCCTCGCCCAGCTACATCGTGACGCTCGCTCGGCTGGGCGCTTTCGGCGATCCGCCAGAGCTGGTGATGTCTGGGATCAATCGTGGCGCGAACGCCGGGAACGCGGTTCTTCACTCGGGCACGGTCGGCGCCTGCCTGACCGGCGCCAGCGCCGGGTTGCGCGCTCTGGCGGTTTCGCTCGACGTGTTAACACCGAGCGCTGCCAGTGCCGCCAGCGGCGGAGCAGCGCTGGCGAATCTGGACAAGATGGATGACGAGGCGCGGAACTGGAGAACGGCGGCCGAGTTGGCGCGCAAACTCATGCCTGCGCTGACAACCGCTCGCGAGGGCACAGTGATCAACCTCAATGTTCCGGACCGGGTTGCCGAGAGGGTCCGCGGACTGCGTCGGGCCCGGCTGGCCCGGTTCGGTCAGGTGCAGATGACAATCGCCGAAGCGGCCGAAGACTACGTGCGGATGTCGATGAAAGAAGAGGAGGCTCGACCGGAGCCCGGCACCGATCTTGCCCTTCTACTCGAGGGATGGGCGACCGTCACCGCCGTTCACACCATCATCGCCGACGAGTCCGTTGAGCTGCCGCTGACCGACGAATAGTTGTCAGGAAGATTGCCGCGGGTTTGGATCGCGGCAGGGTCGTACCCGCAGGGCGGTCGATTCTGGATTCTTGCGGACTCTGCTCGGACTGGGAAGTGGTCGATAGACATAATCCCAGCCAGCTGTGTATTGGCGGACGAGTCGGTCGATAAGCCGGATTATGTTCCGCCGTCTCTGCGACTAGCGGAGTCACTGCCGATCATGTTGCTGACCTGCGCAAACAACGTTAGTCAGCATTGGCAGTGATTGGCACCCGCTGGATATCCGAGGGACTCCAGAGGGACTAACCCAAGATCAACTGAGCGGCCCCGAGCGGTGTTGCGAGCACCAACTCAGGGCCTTGATCCCGACTGACAAGGAGTCGAGACCCATGAGCAAGATAACCACTCTGGCCTCTGGCC
>JAJTCL010000478.1 GCA_021323255.1 Propionibacteriaceae bacterium
GCTGTTACTCGTCCTCATCGTCGAGGCGGGCGAGCCAAGTCGCGAGACGCTCCACCGGAGTTTCAAATTCGGGATGGAGGTCGACGAAGGTGCGCATCTGATCGGCGAGCCAGGCGAGCGTCACTTCATCCTCGCCGCGGCGTGCCTGGAGCTCCTCGATACCCCGATCGGTGAAGTACACCCTTGCTCCTAGGCTCGGCTCGCGCACGGCGCGTGAGTGCTGGTGTCGTCGTCGCTCTTCGCGCAACGCAATCGTGGCGTATTGGATCCGCCAGAAACCCATGGCATTGCGCTCATCGTTCCTCCGATCACAAGCGCGCGTCTCCGACGCTCGCCGACATGTTCCTAGGCTCGGCGGTGGGGTCCTCCCGGCTCTGCGAATGCGGCCTCCATCAGGGCACGCTGCTGCTGCAGATGCACCGCGGCTGATCCGACCGACGGGGCAGAGGACTCGGGTCGGGCAACCTTGGTGAGCCGCCACCTCCGACTGGGCTCGAGCTCGACCAGCCGTTGCGGCAGGTTCACTGCGATGAACGGCCACGCCCCTTGGTTGGCCGGCTCGTCTTGCACCCAGCGCACTTCCTCGACGCGGTCGAATCGCTTCAGTTGCCTGACGATGTCCTTGCCAGCGAGGGGATAGAGGCGTTCCACAGCGATGATCGCGACCTGACCATCTTTGCCAGCCTGACTGCGCGCATTCAGCAGGTCCCAACGGACCTTCCCCGAACAGAGCAGCACCGAAGTGACCTGGCGTGGGTCTTCGATCGTCGGATCGCCCAGCACTGGGTTCCACGAGCCTTTTGTGAAGTCCGACGGGTCAGAGACGGCCAGCTTGTTGCGCAGCATCGACTTCGGTGTCATGACGATCAGCGGACGATGTAGCTCGCCCAACGCTTGCTGTCGGAGCATGTGGAAGTAGTTCGCCGGAGTCGAAGGCTGCCCAATCGTCATGGCAGCTTCAGCGGCCAACAGCAGAAAGCGTTCCAGGCGGGCCGAGGAGTGGTCTGGACCTTGGCCCTCATAGCCGTGTGGCAAGAGCAGCACGACCCCCGACTGCTGCGTCCACTTTGCCTGACCGGAGGTGATGAACTCATCAATGATCGTCTGCGCACCGTTGACGAAGTCACCGAACTGGGCTTCCCAGAGGACCAGTGCCTCCGGGCTCGCGACGGAGTAGCCGTACTCGAAGCCCATTGCCGCGTATTCACTGAGCAGCGAATCGAAGACATGGAACTTGCCCTGGTTCTCATCCAGGTGCTTGAGCGGCACCCAAGATTCACCTGTCTTGCGGTCAACGATGGCAGCGAAGCGCTGCACGAAGGTGCCGCGACGGGTGTCTTGTCCGGTGAGCCGGACTGTGCGTCCCTCCAGGAGCAAGGACCCAAGAGCGAGAATCTCGGCCGTGGCCCAGTCGATTGGCCCCTGAGTGATCGCCGCAGCGCGTCGCTGTAGCTGAGGCATCACCTTTGGATGGACGGTGAATCCGTTGGGGAACGTGGTGTGCGCGTCTGCGATCTTCTTCAGCGTCTCCATGGTGATCGCGGTGCCGTGCTTGGCGGCAGACTTCTTGGGATACGCCGGAACTCTGCTGTATTCCACGTCACTCGGCGCCTGACCAGCCCCACGGACCTCATTGAAGACGGTCTCCAGGCGTTGCTGGAAGCGGCTCATCACGGCCTCGGCGTCCTCGACGGTGATATCACCGCGGCCGATCAGGGCCTCGGTGTAGAGCTTACGGACCGACCGCTTCTTCTCGATCAGGTCATACATCCGAGGTTGCGTAAAGCTCGGGTCGTCGATGACCACGTCCTTGTTGAACTCTTGGCGGAAGGCGAAGGCCAGCCGCGCCACTCGGATGCATGCCTCAGGGTCGTCGCCATTCACATGGAAGATCGGGGCCTGGATCATCCGTGCCACGTCAGTGCAGTACATGGAGGATCGCGACTCGGTCGGGGAGGTGGTGAAGCCAACCTGATTGTTCACCACGATGTGAATGGTGCCGCCAGTCCGATAGCCGCGCAGCTGGCTCAGGTTGAGGGTCTCGGCGACCACACCCTGCCCCGCGAACGCGGCGTCACCATGCATCAGCACCGGCAGCACCGGGAACTCCGCTCCGCGGTCCAGGATGTCCTGCTTGGCACGGGCGATGCCCTCCAGCACCGGATTGACAGCCTCGAGATGGCTCGGGTTCGCCGCCACCGAGGTCTTGATCGTTGCGCCCGTGAGTGCGGTGAACTTGCCCTCCGAGCCCAAGTGGTACTTGACATCACCCGAGCCCTGGACAGTGCGGGGATCGAGATTCCCCTCGAACTCCCGGAAGATCTGCTCGTAGGACTTGCCGACAATGTTGGACAGCACGTTGAGCCGGCCGCGGTGCGGCATGCCGATGCAGACTTCCTCAAGGCTGGCTTCGGCCGCCTGCTCGCACACCTCGTCCAACAAGACGATGGCCGACTCGCCCCCTTCCAGGGAGAACCGCTTCTGCCCGACGAATTTGGTCTGCAGGAAAGTCTCGAAGATCTCCGCCTCATTGAGCCTGTCGAGGATCCGGAGGTGCTCTTCACGGGGAAGTGACTCGTGCGGCCGCTCCACCCGATCCTGGATCCATTTGCGCTGTACCGGCTCTTGGATGTGCATGTACTCAATGCCCGTGGTCCGGCAGTATGAGTCGCGCAGGATGCCCAAAATCTTGCGCATCTTCATCCGGCCCTCGCCGCCTGCGAATGATCCAGTCGCAAACTCGCGATCCAGGTCCCACAGCGTCAGGCCGTGCGACTGTACGTCGAGATCATGATGGCGCCGCTGCCGATACTCCAGCGGATCGGTGTCTGCCATGAGATGGCCG
>JAJTCL010000150.1 GCA_021323255.1 Propionibacteriaceae bacterium
CTGGCTGCGTACCCTGCTGGCCGAACACACCCGCATCCTCAGCCACTGCGGCTTTCTCAGTTACGTGCCGCATCGGATTCCCGGTGATCCCGGACTCCGCCGTCTGCGTGAGAGCCTGCGTCATCAGACGCTACGGCTGACAGGAAACCGCATTCACCCGATGGCGACCCGGATCGGCGGCCTCGCGGTCGATGCCGACGAGGCTTGGCTACAAGGTGAACGCCAGTTGGCGATCCAGGCGACTCAGACGGCTGAAGCGGTATCGACCATGATCGAGTCGGCGCCGTTCGCGGCTTTGACTAGCGGCGTTGGGCTGCTCGACCGCGAGACGATCCGGCAGTTCGGGGTGAGCGGCCCGGCGGCCCGGGCCAGCGGAGTCGATCTTGACTTGCGTCTGCAACAGCCCTATCTCGCCTACCGTGAGCTGGCCGGCTTGATCGCAGCTCCGGTACGCCGTTCCGGTGACGCCCAGTCCCGGCTGGGCGTCCTTGCTGAGGAGCTCGCGATCAGCGCGTCATTGATCATCGCCTGCATTGACCGCCTCAAGGAGCTACCTGGTCCGGTCTCTGTGAAGCTCGGCAAGATCATCCGGGTGCCGGAAGGTGAGGCGTATCTGGCGATCGAGGCACCGCTAGGCATTGCCGGTGTGTTTCTGGTCTCCCGCGGTGAGAAGACTCCGTGGCGTCTCAAGCTGCGGACGCCGTCCTTCAACAACATCTGCAGCCTCGAGCGGATGCTGGTCGGGGTACGGACTGAGGCCCTGGAGGCCACCCTTGCCTCGATCGGCTACGTCGTCGGCGACATCGACAAGTAGTGCCTCGAAAAGGTTTACGCGAGCTGGCGTTCTGCCTCGTAGTTAGGCTTCACCGTCTCGATGACCTTGATGTCAACAACGGCAGAAGATGCTTCAGCGGCCGTGCCGTCGGCCGCGTTCAGCTCTTGCCAGATCGTCTCATGCTCGGCCAGCACCCGGCGCGGCATGTGGTGGACTTCGGCTTCTGGCTCGTCGCGGAGTGCGATCAGCTCCGCTTCACGATCACGTACGGTCTCGCGCAGGCCCGAGATGACCTTGTCGCGGTACTCAACCTCACCCATCAAGAAGACCCGATCCTCCGTCAAACGAGAGACTTGTTGCCGCTGCAGGGCAATCGTCACCCGCTGCTTCTCGATCACCTTGCCGGCATCGCGGAACCGCCGGCTCAGTGTGTCGACGACCTCAGCGTTGCGGGTGCGGTCCTCGGTCAGCGCCTCACCATGCTCCCGGGTGAGCTTGAGCATGGCTTGTCCGTGAGTCCGCCTGGCCGTATTGAGCGCTCGCCAGGCGAAGGCACACGCCACCAGGGCGGCTGCGATGGCGACTGCGACCCCAAGCCGGACGACTGAGATGGGTCCGGAGGCGGCCGCGGCAGCCAACACGGTGCCGACGATCAAGACGATTTCCGAAATGCGCTGGAGTGGGGAGTCCTTGAGCCCGCGGCTGGCAGTAGCTGGCGAAGTCACGCCCGTCAACTTATTCCTCAGCGTGCTGGCCGCCCCGGATTTCATGCTCAGTCGCGCGTGTCGGCCTCCAGATCGTCCCCCTCGCCGGCCTCCGCGCCCTCATCCGGCTCAGTGGGAACCTGGCACGCCCGCTCCAGCAGCAGGCCCATGGCACAAACGACTATTCCGGCGACAATCGCTACCGCAGACCTGATCACTCGATCCCGCGGAGCGGCCGCATCCAGCCGCGTCAAAAACATGAACGCGAACCCGAAGTAGCCACCCGCCACCAGTGCACCTGCCAGCGCTGACGCCTTGCCGAGTACCAGAAAGGCAACCGCCCGCTGGGGCTCCATACGTTCATGGCGCACCTGGATCCGCTGATGAGTGCTGTAGGCCAGGCCACCGACCAGCGCCGCAACCAAGATCAACCCAATGGGAGCGGTCCACGGCACCTCGGGCGGGATGACGTCAAGGGCGTTCGCGATCACGACCAGCAGCCAGCCGGCAAGTCCGCCGAACAGAGCCGCAACGACCAGCGTGCGGAACGGTGTCAGACGGAGCGAGCCGTCGGACGGTTGCTGAGCCAAGCTCGCTGATCCTCAGTCTCGGTCGATCACAAGATCATCTCGCCGGACCACACCAGATGCGTCTGCCTTGGCCAGAAGATCTGCGATAGCTCCCTTGCCGGCAATCTCTGCAGTGGGATCAACCTCGTACCACGGCACTAGGACGAACGCGCGCTCGTGGGCCAGCGGATGCGGCAGCTTCAGGTCTTCTTGATCGACGACAGCGGTCCCGACCATGATCAAATCCACGTCCAGGGTACGCGGTCCCCACCGCTCGCCGCTGCGCGTCCGACCGTAGGCTTCCTCGATCGCAAATGCCCGCTCCACCAAGGTTCGCGGCTCGAGGGTGGTCTCCGCGACCACCACGATGTTGAGGAATTGCGGACTGTCAGGCGGCCCCCCGAGGGGCTTGGTCTCGTAAACCGAGGAGATATCTACCACGATCACGTCGGGGGTATCGCTCAGGGCGTCGACGGCACCTTGTACGTTGCCGAGGCGATCGCCCAGATTCGAGCCGATGGAGTAGACGACCTTGCGTAATGGTTTCATGCCGCTCAAGGTGTCCGCGTCAATGGCATGAGGATTGGGACTGCTCACGTCGTTCTACTCCTTGTCAGCGTGACCGTTACATCGGCAACGTCGACCGGCATTGGCGCCTGCGGCTTGTGCACGGTGACCTCGACGCACTGGACGGCGTCATAGCGTAGGCACGTCAGAGCAATTCTGTCGGCAAGGGCTTCGATGAGATTCAGCGGGTCCCGTTCGACGTCCGCAGCGACCGCCTGCGCCAGAGCTCCGTAATCGATCGTCTGTGCAAGATCATCAGTACTCGCTGCCGAGGAAAGATCCAGGGCGCAGCTCACATCAACCACGAATTGCTGGCCCTGCTGGCGCTCGAAGTCGTATACGCCGTGGTGGCCGAAGGCGGAAATCCCAGTCAGGCTGATCCGATCGCGGCCGCCCTCGACGGGTCCGTTGGATCGCCGCTGGGGCTCGGTGTCAACGACTGTGTGTGCCGCCATGTCACCTCCTGACCATGCGACCCTATCCGAGGCGTCACTGCTTCAACAGAGGCTGTGCGCGACAACCGGGTTCACTTCTCCAGCAATCGCTGGGCCACCGCAATGGCGTCTCGGCCAGCACGCACCGAGTGCACGCGCACCCCCCACACTCCTTGCAGCGCGAGCACTGTGGTGAGGGCGGTGGTTGCGTCGTCGCGCTGCTTGGCAGGCCGAGGGCTTCCCTCAGAATCGGCGAGCAGCCCACCCAGAAATGCCTTTCGGGAGACACCTGCAAGCATCGGCCGCCCAATCACGTCGAATTCCTCCAGCCGTTGCAGCAGATGCCAATTGTGTTCACCGGTCTTGGCGAACCCAAAGCCAGGATCGATGATCAACTTGTCAGCAGCTACGCCAGCACTGAATGCTTCGTCGAGCTGCTGGCCCAGCTCGGCTATCACCTCCGTCACGACGTCGGCGTAAGAGGCTTTGCTTTGCATGTCTTCGGAGTGGCCGCGCCAGTGCATGCAGACATACGGGACACCTGACTCGGCGACCAAATGCAGCATCCGGTCATCGGCCTTGCCACCGGAGACGTCATTCACCAGCCGGGCGCCCGCTGCGATCGCAGGTGCGGCGACGGCCGCACGCATGGTGTCGATGCTGACACACGCGCCGGCGGCAGCCAGTTCCCGGATCACCGGAAGTACCCGCCGCAGCTCCTCGGCGACCTCTGGTCGAGTCGCACCTGGCCGGGTCGACTCACCGCCGACATCGATGATGTCGGCGCCTTCGGCAAGCAAGTCCAAGCCGTGGGTGATCGCTGCGCCCAGATCGAACCACTCACCACCGTCGGAGAAGGAATCTGGCGTGACATTGACCACGCCCACGACCAGAGTGCGACCAGGCTGCGGCAGATCAGGGACGACGGCCAGCGAACTCACCCGGATCACCTTATGCTCTCCCCCGTGCCGCTTCCGTCGTACGGGTCTGGGCGCTCAGAGCGAGAGGTTCGGCTTGCCGTCCTCCGGCCGGGGCAGGCCTCGCCAATCCGCCCCTCGCGGTGCTGGCGTCGGCTGCTACTGGGCACCAGAACCCTGATGGTTCTCGGGCTCACCGTCACCGTCATGACGATGGCTGGGTGCCATAGATCGAGCGGTGAGATACCTGGGCTGCAACTGCCGCGGGCGCACCGAAGTGCGTCGACCGCAGCAGCGCCAGCTGTCGGCGCGACAGCAGCTCCTGCGCCATCGGAGCCGACCAGCACGGCAGAATCCAGCAGCGGTGGATCGCCCGCCCGGCTTAACAGGTCGCTGGCCAAGAACAGCATCTACGCCGTCGACCTCGGTGGTACTCGCGTCACCTGCACAGTCAAGGTCCGGTCGCCAAAGCCGCCGCTCAAGGATGCCAACCTGGCCCCGTACGGCAAGAAACTGGTCAGCTGCTTGGTCAAGGCCTTTGCCAAGCCGCTGGCGATATATGGCATCGACCTGACGGCGCCGAAGATCAAGGCGTACCGCAAGAGCATCAAGACTCCGTGCGGACGGTTCGGGCAGCGGGGTGCCCCGGCCTATTACTGCTCGATTACCCGGACGATCTACTGGCCGGTGACCGGTGACAACGGCTCCGAGGCGTACACCTTTGCCAGGCTCGGGTACATCGGTCTGGTGGCTCATGAATTTGGTCACCACCTGCAGGGGGCAAGCGGCATGCTGAGCGAATACGCCCAGCGCTCGTATGAGACAAAAAGCCGCAGCGAGCGGTATCTGCTCAGCCGCCGCCTCGAACTCCAGGCGCAATGTTTCGAAGGCATCTTCTTGGCGGTGACCGCCGAATCGATCGGGCTCAGCAGCAGCGATCGCGACCAGCTCAGAATGTGGCACGCCTACACCGGCGACGAGGATCCGCCGGGGAGTCGTAAGCCCGACCACGGCAGCAGCGCGGCTCAGATTCGCTGGCTCAATCGTGGTATGGAGTCGGCCGACTTTGGCCGCTGTAATACCTGGACGGCCAAGAAGAAATCCGTCAAATAGACCTTGCTCGCCTCGTTCGTCCGGAAAGCGGCCAGCAACCACACGGATCTTCGCGAGTTTCGTGTGATTACTGACCACTTTCTGTCGAAGGAAGAGAACCGTTCAGCTGGTGATCAGGCCCATGGCCTCGGCGCGGGTGGCAGCGTTGCGTAGCTGACCGCGTACGGCGCTGGTGATCGTCTTCGAGCCTGGCTTGCGGACGCCGCGCATGGTCATACAGAGGTGTTCGCATTCGATCACCACAATCACTCCGCGCGGCTCCAGGATCTGGTTGATCGCATCAGCGATCTGGGTGGTGAGTCGCTCTTGCACCTGGGGGCGCTTGGCGTAGATATCAACCAGGCGCGCCAACTTGCTGAGCCCGGTGATCTTGCCCTCTCGGTTGGGGATGTAGCCGACATGGGCGACCCCGGTGAAGGGCACGAGGTGGTGTTCGCAGACGCTCCAGACTTCGATGTCCTTGACCAGGACCAACTCATCGTGGCCGAGGTCGAAGACGGTGGCCAGGACCTTCTCCGGGTTCTCTCTCAGCCCGCCGAACATCTCCGCGTACGCCCGGGCAACCCGCTCCGGAGTGTCGCGCAGACCGTTGCGATCAGGATCCTCACCGATCCCGATCAGGATTTCGCGTACCGCAGCGACGACGCGGTCATGATCGAACTCCCCGACCCGCTCGGGGAAGTGAATCGGATCAATCCCGGTCATGCTGCCAGCGCCGTCACGACCCGAGGCGGCGACCCCGTCGGGCTCGGTCACCGAAAGTCCGGGCCCCGTTGGGGCTGCGGGTCGGAGTCGCCGGTGGTCGGCAGTTGTGACGGTACGGGTGGATGCCCGGCAGGTTGGGCAGTGCCGCCAGCCGGGACCTCATGGCCGGGGCTGGGTTGACCGCTACCGGACTGACCGTTTGCCCCTTTCTGACCATTGATCGACGGCGGCGGAGGCGTTACCGGCGGGATGGAGGACGGGGTGCGCTCATCGGAGCCGGTCCACGCGGGCCGTTTCGGCCAGAGCCGGAGCGGCTGGAAGACCGCAGCAACTTGGTCCCGATCCAGGCTCTCCTTCTCGAACAGCGCCCGCACCAGGTCATCGAGGACGTCCCGGTTCTCGTTGAGGATGTCGAACGCCTCCTGATGGGCGTTGCTGATCAGCCGGGAAACCTCCTCGTCAACGATCGCGGCCACCTCTTCGGAGTAGTCGCGGCCGTGGCCGATGTCGCGGCCCAGGAAAGGTTCAGCGTCACCCGATCCGAGCTTGATCGCGCCCAGCCGCTCGGTCATCCCGTACTGGGTGACCATGGCCCGTGCCAGGGTTGTTGCCTTCTCGATGTCGTTGCTTGCTCCGGTGGTCGGGTCATGGAAGACCAGCTCCTCGGCTGCCCGGCCGCCCATCATGTACGCCAGTTGGTCGAGCAGCTCCGCTCGCGTGTTGGCGTATTTGTCCTGCTCCGGCAGCACCATGGTGTAGCCGAGTGCCCGGCCGCGCGGCAAGATGGTGACCTTT
>JAJTCL010000151.1 GCA_021323255.1 Propionibacteriaceae bacterium
CCGACGCCAGAACCAAGCTCCCCGGGGTGCACGGCCACTGCGAGCAGTCCACTGATCCCGTACGCGATCAGCGCCAGCAGCGGCACCCGCGCCTCTGAGCGGGCTGGCCGCATCGCCTGGCCACGCAGCAAGGACGGCGAAGAACGCGAGCCAGGCGGCAAGGAAACGCGCGCCGAGGGGCGCCACCTCGAATGGGACAGGCCCGCTGACGCTGACCCAGAACCAAGCCGCCAGTCCGGCGAACGCCGCCCCGAGTAACGCGAGAACGGCACGCGCGGCCGGGTGGACTCGAGCATCGCCGGGCGGAGGCTGGGCCTGGCGGCCGCTCCAAAGCAGCAGCGCGAACGTCACCGGGCTGGCTACGAACGGCACGACCCAGGCCACTGCGAAGAGCCGGTCGAAGTCGAAAACGTCGCGATGCAGGTACGTGGCCGCCAGCGTCGGCAGCGTGAACGCGAGGACCGCTGCGGCGAGTCCGCGAACCTCGATGGCCGACCGTCGTCCGGCGTACACGAAAATCGGTGCGGACACGATGTACCAGCCGCCTTCTGCTCGGGAACGCGGACGAGTATGGCGTCTGGAGCGTGTGTAGGGTCGCTAATGTCTGCCACTGTGCGGGTTGGCTGGCCGACAGTCTGGCCGACAGTGAACGTGGCAGGACGTCGTGGAGCAGGTTAGATGATCTTGTCTCTCCGGGACGTTGCACGGGAGGGCGGAGCTGCTCGCCCTCGATGTGGAGCCGTTCGTCGTAAGCGTCGGCGAGGCCGCGCAATTGGATGGCACCGTTCACGATCGACGCCGTTCGCTGCCGAGCCTTTAGGCAACCGGATCGCTCTCTTTGTGGTCATTTCGCACATTCCTTTCATTGCCCTCAGAAGGGGACCTGGGTGGTGAGCAGTCCCCAGGGTTGGCTACCGTCGAGGCCGGGGCGCCCAGATAGGATCCGGCAGAAGTTGGCGGCATCCATCACGATCTCTTCACCGCCCGTGCCGCAGCTCCAGCTGCCGCCGGCAGGGGCATCGACTCCCGCGGTCGGATCAAGATCGAATCGAAGGACGACATGCGTAAGCGCGGACTTCCGTCGCCTGACAGGGGCGGACACCGCAGCGATGATCTTTTCCGGCCGGGCAAATGCTTCGCCGATCAACGTCGAGAGTCACGCGGGCGAGAGCATCACTGGGGATCTGATGAGCAAGGCGTGGTGACAGTTCGATAGTTCGATGCAACACTGCTGAGTCGTGGCCACTCTCCAGGAACTCACCGAACAGGCTAAGCAAGACATACGGGCACATGTCCGGTCAGAAGCATCGGACGAGACCGACTATTTCGTATCGCAGGCGGCGGATTTGCTTGCCGCTCTTCGGTTTTGGGCAGACACTCAGCAGAGAACCGATACTGACGTTCGATCACTGGTTGTTGCCGCGGACGCAACAGTGCTGAAGCACATTGCCACTGAGCTGGCCCAAGGCGGCGGTGATGATGCACTGGAAGCCAGCCGACGACTTGAAGGCATTGCTTACGGACCTTCAGACCGTCTGAGCGAGACATTCGACTTCGCACAGAATGGTCTTCAACCGAGCTGAGAGACTGGGGTCGCCGGCCGATGCTGCGCAATCAATGTGGGAGATCCACGCAGGCGGGAGGCGAGACCGGTTCACGCAAGCTGGTTAAGGCAGCTTCATTGGGCAACCGTTGGCAGTGTTGGAAGACGGGGATCGACCTTGATTCATAGCGTCGGATCATGAGTACACAGATTGAGGGGCTTGACGAATTCCCCCAAATGCTGACGGTCGATCAACTCGTCAAGATGCTCCAGTTGCCGTCGAAGGAGACGGTCTACTTCTGGAACAAGTACGGAAAGGGACCGTCGTATTACCGGGTCGGCAGATACATCCGCTTCAACAAGAGCGATGTTCTGAAGTGGCTGGAGGACCAACAGACCGCGTGGTGAGTTGCAGCCGCGCGCCATTGGGGCAGGCCACGTCCTGCCCGCATTCCTGCCCCCTGGAGCTGCAGAGGACTCCGGGTCAAGGGCGGCTGAAGGCCGTCGCGTAGCGATCAAAGACCCTTGAGGTCGGAGGGGCTGCTCCATAGGATGCCGGCGCTATCCACCGTTCACGGCCAGGCGAAGATCAACAACCTTTGGCGTACCGTTCGCGAATGTTGATCTTCCGGTCGTCGACGTCGAGAGTCATGCCGCCGAACGCATCATCGGGGGAACTTGATGACAAAGGCCTGGTGAGCCAACTGAGTCCAAAACACGGGACCATCATTTGACGATGGGCACGTAGGTGGTCGATGCTCAGCTCTGCCAGGGGGTTAGGCCTACCGCGGGGGTTGGTTGTGCGCAGATTTGTCGTGCTATTCATTGCTGTCCTTGCTTTCGTTCTCGCGCCGTGGCCAGCCACGGCCGCACCGTCTGACAACTTCCCGGACCGCATCAACCTGCCTGATGGGTTCTTCCCGGAGGGCATTGAGAGCGGCCGAGGCACGTCGGTTTTCGTCGGCTCCCTCGTCGATGGCGCGATCTGGCGCGGCGACCTGCGCACGGGCACGGGAAGTGTGTTTACGAACCCCGACGATCAAGGTGAGGGGCGGGTGTCGGTCGGCATTGCCTACGAGGCGAGCCAGAATCGGTTGTGGGTTGCGGGAGGCGGACCCGGATTCGGCGCGGGTGTCGGTGATGTGCGGGTCTACGACGCGTCCAGCGGTGCGCTGCTCGCGACCTTCCTCCCGCCTGGGGAAGTCGGGGCCCTCAACGACGTAGCGATCACACATGACGCGGTGTACGTGACTGACTCATTCAACGCGCAGCTTGTCGTGATCCCGCTGCCGGCGGACGGGTCGTTGCCATCGGAGGACGCAGCGACGCTGCTGCCGGTCACCGGCGACTTCGTCCAGACGCCAGGAGTGGCAAACCTCAATGGGATCGTTGCCAAGAGCGGCGTGCTCGTCGTGGCGAAGTCGGACACGGGGCAGTTCTTCCGCGTCGACCCGGCCACCGGGACGGCCGAGTTAATCGATCTTGGTGACACGCCACCACTGATTAACGCGGACGGTCTTGAGTTGCGCGGGTATCTGCTCTACGTGGTCCGCAACAACGACAACGTGGTCACCGTCGTACGGCTCGGTTCGCAGTTAGCGACGGGGACCGTGCTCGGCAATATCACCGATCCAGGCCTAGACGTCCCCACTACGGCGACTGTGGCGGCAGGGCGCCTGTGGGCTGTCAACGCCCGGTTCGGTACGGGCCCGACGCCCGACACGGAATACTGGATCACTCAACTGCCGCTTCGCCCGAACAACGGTTGAGTCTCGCAGCTGCCAGCAGTCAGACAGAAGGGGCTGACTGCTGGCAGCTTCTTCGGCTATGGGGCCTCTCTGGCTGGACGAAGATCCGCAGCTTGGACCCACTTCTGACGACCGTCTGGACCGCGCACTCGCCTCAACCACTGCTGGCGTTCTTTGACCCACCAGTCGAGCTGGCCGCCCGTCGACCATGTGGCTGATTCCACTTCAACCGGCGGATCGACTTCCCGGCGATCCGCTTCGCCGTACTGACTCGGATCGAGATCCCGCATAGATCATTCGAACAGACTTGCGACTCTGGATGGAAGAGGGCGGTTTAGAAACAGACCGCAAGATTTCGCGTAGATCCGAGAAGCTTGAGACAAATCGCGTCAGGGGCTGGACTTTTCAGCGATTCAGCGCGCAAATAGTTGCAGGGCCATAACAGGGGGAGAGGCTCCAACTAGATGGCGGCTTGAGACCTGGAGCTAGCTGGAGTCTCCTGCTGAACCGACCTCGGCAATCGCTCGTCACCGTGCGATCCCGAGTGCGGATTCCTCGGCGGAGTAGCGGGGCGCTCAGAACCCTGACCGCCTCGTACCCGTGGCGTATCCGCATGGGCACATGAAGGAACTGCTTCGTGTCAACAGTGGAGGCTCTCGAGCGCCACCAGATCGCCGTCTATCTCGGCGGCCTGGCGGCTGGAGCTGCGGTCGGACTGGCGTGTCCCGCGAGCTCGCATCAATTGGAGCTCGGCATCTATCCCGTGCTCGGCACCCTGCTCTACGCCACGTTCCTTCAGGTGCCGTTCACAAAGTTGGCTGGTTCGTTCCGCGGCACGCGGTTCCTCGTCTCAGCGCTGATCTTGAACATCGCGGTCGTCCCGCTGGTCTGCTCACCCCGTGCATCGATTAGGTGATCGTGTTCTCCGGGCTCGCTGGCAGCGACAATCAACGCCTGGTCGCCGCGTGCCCGCTGCTGATGCTGGCCCAGATGCTGGCTCTGCCGGACCTGCTGTGGCTGTTCGTGGGCCCTGAGCTGGCGGACATCGTCGAGGTCGGTCCGTTCCTGGAGGCATTCGGGATCCTGATCGTGCTGCCGCTCGCGTTGACCCGGGGTCACCGAGGCTCTCACGGCACGCCTCCACGCGGGCCAGGCGATCTCCCGCGGGATGACGGCGGTGATGGTTCCCCTGATGGCCGCCACCTTGTCCGTTGTTTGTGGTTGGCAGCCAAGTCCCCAAGCTCGAGGGGCCGGTCATCACTGTTGTCCCGATCTACGCCGCGTTCTTGCTGATCATGGCCTTTCTCGGGGCTCGCCGCCTCTCGTACCGCTCGACTCGACCCAGGACGCGCCCGGGCACTGATCTTCACCGGCGCCACGCGCAACTCGCTTGTGGTCCTACACCTCTCGCGCCGGCCCTGCCCGCTGGCTGCGCCATCACCCCGGCCATTGTGGTCACCCAGACCCTCATCGAGCTCATCGGGATGCTCGTCTGTATCCGGCTCATTCCGCGGTTGGTCCCGGCATCCCCGACACCCACGACCGTCATTGACAACTGGGATGGGTGACTCCAGACGCTTGAACGGATGCCCGGATGGGGCGCCGGGAGATCGAGTCCAGATTTCGTGCTTGTATTCCGTACCTAGGTCCGGGTTTACAGTCGATACATGAGCGTGAACCTGATGGCCGAGGACGACTGGGTACCCGAGGCCTGCACCCTGCCGACCGTCGAGCAGCCGCTGCGGCGTGCTGAGTTCGACGACCTGTTCGCCCAGGACATCCTCACTGTCACCCACGAGTCGCCGCAGCGGGTTCGGCTTGAGCTGCGCGCCGACCCCGACGCCGCCGCCCGTGCCGCGGGCCTGGCGGTAAAGGAGACGGGCTGCTGCTCGTTCTTCACCTTCGAGCTCTCCATGACCGACGGCAAGGTCGCCCTGGCCATCTCCACGCCCCCGGCGCACGAGTCCGTGCTCGCGGCGCTCGGTGCCCGTGCCGAGTCCAGGATCGGGGCCGGAGCGTGAGTGCCGGGTTGCGCGTCGGGCAGGTCGCCGAGGCAGTCGGGGTGAACGTGGAGACGCTGCGCTACTACGAACGTCGCGGCATCATTGCCGAGCCCGAACGAACCCTCGGAGGGCACCGGCTCTACCCGGAGGCAACGGTGACCACGCTGCGGGTGATCAAGGCCGCCCAGAACCTGGGGTTCAGCCTCGACGAGGTTGCCGGGCTCCTCGAGGCGGGCCGTCACCACCACGGCACCGGCGGTGGCCTCCAGGCACGCACCGAGGCCAAGCTCGTCGAGGTAGCGCAGAAGATCGCCGATCTGCAGGTCATCCGGGACAGCCTGATCGCGGCCCGCGACGCCGGATGCGACGACTTGGTCCAGTGCGCGGAGTCAGAGTGCTGCCCCATCCCCTTCGTCCAGATCGCCACCCGACCCGAATCGAGCAACGCATGAGCCTCAAGGACCGCCACCTCTTCGGTGCCGGCGTGGCCGCGTGTGCGGCCTGCTGCGCGGCACCCCTGCTCACTCTGTTGGGGATCGCGGGCGCCGCGGCGACGGTCGCCACCTTCGTCTTCGCAGGAGTCGTGTTCGGCCTCGTGGTCGCGGCCGGCGCTCTCCTGGCCGTGTGGAGTCAGCGGCGCCAGCGGCAACCGGAGGCGTGCACGCCCGACGCTGCCGCGGGTCCGGTCGACCTCGATTTCTCGGCCAAGCGTCCGATGTCGGACGCCTGAGCACCCCCGAGTTCGGGCTGCCCGTTTCGCGCCCTCATGGTGCCCGCGACCGCGGCCGTTCGTGTTTGCGTCGGCGTGGCCGTGGGGAAGAGCGGGTCATCCGGAAGCGCCGTCGAGGTGACCCAAGCCCCCATGTTCCAGGCGCCAGCAGCGTCCTATAGCCCAACGTCGTCATCCCGGAAACACCGGTCAAAGCGTCGATCAACGCGTGGCAGCCATGGTGCGGGTTGTCGTGTCAAGTTCAGTCCCAGTTCGGACGTGGCGCAGGGCGATCGCGGCACCGCGCCAGGCGCGGGTGAGGTTCCGCTGAACGATGGCGACCGTGGCGGCCATGATCATCCCCGCTAGAAGGCAGCCTGGGAGGACAAGGAGTCGCGGCAGCTCTAGCTGGTTGAGCAGGAGAGGCCAGACGACCCAGTGGGTGAGGTAGATCCACAGCGATGCTGCGGCTAGACCACGCAACAGCGGGGCGGTCATCCGTGGTACAGGCAGCGTGCGGAGCCAGAGCAGCATCAGCAGTCCGACCTGTACGACGAGCCCACGTA
>JAJTCL010000152.1 GCA_021323255.1 Propionibacteriaceae bacterium
TTGTTTTGCCACCAGGCGCCACGCGACTTCGGCTGGGTCACGATCGGGTGATTCCCTCAAGAAATGACATTGGTTTCGGCGTGAGGCGGTCCGGACGGCGTGTCGGAGAACCTGGCGTCAGTTTCTGAGGGAGACTTCGAAGACCCGTGGCGAACGCCCAGACTGGGACCGTGCCGGACGAGTCCTTCTGTTACGCACTCGGCTTGCGCACTCAATTCCGGGGCGTCACCGAACGCCAGGGCATGGTGTGGCGCGGCGCCGCGGGCTGGGCGGAGTGGAGTCCCTTCCTCGACTACGAAGGTGCTGAGCTGGTGCCGTGGCTGCACGCCGCCGATGAGGCGGCGGACCGTGGTTGGCCAGCACCGCTGCGGACCGAGATTCCCGTCAACAGCACGATCCCGGCTGTCGGTCCAGAGCTGGCCTACGACATCGCGCGGACCGCCGGCTGCCACACCGCCAAGGTCAAGGTGGCCGAACGGGGACAGTCACTGGCCGAGGATGCCTCTCGCCTGGAGGCGGTACGCGACGCACTGGGCCCGGGCGGGAAGATCAGGATTGACGCCAACGGCGGCTGGAGCCTGGATGATGCGGTGCATGCCGTCCGGGAACTGGCGCGTTTCGACCTGGAGTACGTGGAGCAGCCCTGCGCCAGCATTGGGGAGTTGGCAGAGCTGCGGCGCCTGCTGATGCGCTCGGGGTGGTACCTGCCCATCGCCGCCGATGAGTCGATCCGGCGTGCCCACGATCCCTACCAGGTTGCAGAGCGCGCGGCCGCTGACATCGCCGTTCTCAAGGTGCAACCGCTCGGCGGGGTCCGAGCCTGTTTGCAGATTGCCGAGCGGATTGGGCTGCCGGTCGTTGTCTCCAGCGCTCTTGAGACCTCCATCGGAATCAGGGCCGGCCTGGCGCTGGCCGCTGCGCTGCCCGAGCTGCCGTACGCCTGCGGGCTCAACACCGTTGCCTTGCTTGCAGATGACGTAGTCAGCGAGCCACTGATCGCGGTGGATGGGGTGATCAAGGTGGGCGACCTGATTGTTGACCAGGCGGCGCTCGACAAGCACCGGCCCGACAGCCGGGTGGAGCGGTTCTGGCAGGCTCGTCTGGTGCAGACGCGGGAGCTGGCCCTTCGACAGGCTCAGGGCGCATGACGGGTAATGCCACAGCGTGTGCGCGGGTGATCATCGAGGAGCTGATCGGCCGCGGCGTACGCGATGTTGTGCTTGCCCCGGGGGCGCGGAATGCACCGCTGAGCTATGAGTGCTTCGAGGCCGACCGGATCGGCCTGCTGCGGCTGCATGTTCGGGTCGATGAACGGACTGCCGGGTTCCTGGGCCTTGGGCTTGCCAAAGGTGCCGGTGCACCGGTTGCGGTGGTGACCACCTCCGGAACGGCCACGGCCAACCTGCATCCCGCAGTGCTGGAGGCCTGGCATGCCCACGTGCCGCTGATCGCGATCACAGCTAGCCGGCCGCGGTCAGTGATCAACACCGGGGCCAACCAGAGTACGGACCAAGATCAGCTCTTCGGCCGGCACGTACGCGGCTACGCCGGACTGTCCGACCAGACTCTTGATCACCGGACCTGGCGGTTCGAGATGGCCCGTGTTATGACGGCGGCTATCGGGTCCCGAACGCGGATGCCCGGTCCGGCGCAGCTCAATATCGAGTTCAGCGAGCCGCTGATCCCCGCCGAGTCCGCCTGGCCGCCGCCAGCACCGGAGCTGGTGATTTCTGCCTCGAACGCAGCGGCCGAACCGATGACACTCCCCGACGGAGCCCAGACGGTGATCATCGCCGGTGACTGCCGGCCCGAGCTGGGCGGCACGGTCGCTGACCTCGCGGCTCAGGCGGCAGTTCCGCTCTTTGCCGAGCCGTCGAGCAACGCACGTCGCGGCGAGGCGGCGCTGTCTACCTATCGGCTGCTGCTCTCCTCGACCCTGGCCGAGGAGATCGAGCGTGTCGTAATCTTCGGCCGACCGACCCTGTCCCGACCGGTCAGCCAGTTGCTGGCCCGCACCGACGTCGAGCTGGTGGTGGTTTCGGAGTACGCGGACTGGATCGACCCCGGGCGCGCCGCCTCCCTCGTCACCGACGCAGTCAGCATCTCCCCGGCAGCGGATCGAAACTGGTTTGACGCCTGGCAGGAGGCGGACTTGGTCGTCCGGGGGCGACTGGACGACCTGTTAACAGCGCAGCCGTACTTCACCGGGCCCGCACTGGCCGCGGCGGTATGGGCTGGCCTTGATGCAGACGACGTGTTGTTCGCGGGTTCGTCCAATCCGATTCGCGATCTCGATCTCGCGCCGATCAATTCAGCGTCCCCTTTGGTCTATGCGAATCGTGGACTTTCCGGGATTGACGGGAACGTCTCGACTGCAGCGGGGGTGGCACTCGCCCTGGAGCGCCCGACTCACGCCCTGCTCGGTGACCTGACTTTGCTGCACGACGTCACCGGTCTGGTGATCGGAGGAGAAGAGCCACGGCCCGATCTCAGGCTGGTCGTCGCCAACGATGATGGTGGCAGTATCTTCGCCACCTTGGAGCAAGGCGAACCTGCTCACATGGGCGCCTTCGAGCGACTGTTCGGCACGCCACAAGGACTGCAATTCGAGGCGTTGGCGGCGGCCGCACGGGTCGGCTACCGGCGGGTGCAGACCGCCGGCCAGTTGACCGAGGCGCTGGCCCAGCCACCCGTTGGAGTGGAGCTTGTCGATGCCGTCATCGATCGTGCCCACCGCCGCACGCTGGACCGGGAAATTACTGCGCTCGCAGCCACCCTCTGACCTGACTGGTGGCGATCACGTCGTCCTCGTTGTACTCCAGCACCCGGCGTCGCGCCGCCGCGCGCACCTCAGCACTGTCCCCATGCACCGCATCGGCAAACCACAGCTGGGAGTTCAGCCCGCCCGGATCGTCATCCCGCCAGCGAAAGCCCACATGCCGCGCCATCAGCTTGAGACCAAGACCGCTTGCCCCGAAATAGTGCGCCTTGACGATCTCCAGCAGATCGACGAAATGCTCCTCCGCGTACCCCGCTGCCCAGTCGAACAGCTCGTCCTGCTCGCGGGCAGCTAGCTCGCTGATCTTGGCGACTTCGTAGCCGCTGTAGTGGAACACGGTGACCGAGGGGCTTGACTCGACGACACTGCGCAACCAGGTGAACGCGTCGGCGGCCAGGGCTGCCTCGCCGCGGTCATCAAGATCATCAAATCTGCTGAACTCGTGATAGACAGCCGCCTCCTGGCCGGCCTGCTGAACGAGGAATCCCCATAAGTAAATCCGGCCGTCCGCCGAGCTCTCAATGTCCAGATCGATCTCGACCTCGGCCTGTGGCACCTCGATCGGTCCGGCAGTCTCCCTATCAAACGAGGTACCTTGCAGCAGCATCCGTGCCCGCCGCGCTGCCACCCTGATCCGGCCTTCGGCTCCCTCCCGATGGGTGACCTCAGGCAGGTACCACTCCAGCAGCTGATCGAGGTCGGCGTCCGCGAGGTCGGTAATCGTCGCAATGCCGTGGCGCCGCAGCGTTGCGATTTCTCGCATGTCCAAAGGGCTCTTGTCAATGCGCAAGCTGACATCATCGGGGTCGAGCTGGGGGAGGCAGTGCTCCCACCACTGGCAGCGGGGGCATTCCTTGTTGACGATGGGCTTGACCAACAGCTGGGGGTCTCGTTCGGGCCGACCGGTCTGCTGCTGCGCAACGGCGGCGATCTTGATGCGGAATGAATGCTCGTAGTCGTAGCGCTCGAGGAGGCTGCGTAGCCGCCAACCCTCCGGACTGTTCCGGGAGAAGGTCCGCACCTGCGGCTCGGCGAGATCGGCCCACGCCAACACGGGTGCTTCGAAGAGACCATCAGTGCCGATGACAGCGGCGAGAGCCTGCTCCGCCCCAAACCCACAGGCTTCCAGCATCCGGTGATAGTGAGCCAGTTGCAGAAAGTCAGCTTCCCGGCTGCCCATCCGGAGCTCGTACCCCGAGATACCGGACGCCGCTTCAGCTCTGGGGTCGGTCAGGGTCGAGTAGCGCAACAGGTGCTCCTCTTCGGCGTCGCCCTCTGCGGGCCGAGATCGCGCGATGATCCGGTGCCATTTCACTTCCACAGGGTGGTAGGCCGGTGAGCGGTCGGCCCGATCGACGCTCCGAATCAGCAAATCAGGCGAGCCCACCCGGTGACCGGGAAGATCGACAGGCAGGCAGCCACCGATGATCACCTGAGCGCCGGAGCTCATGGCCCGGATACAGGCTTCGATCTGCACTTCAGGGGTGTTGGAGAACAGCGGCCGAAGATCGACGACGCGTCCGCTGCAGGAGCTGACCAGCTGCTCGAGCACTGCGGCCTCGAATTGGGCACCACCGTCAAACAGCTCGGCGAGTCCGTCATTGGCCTCGACCGAAGCGCTGGCATCCGGCGTCTGGAGGACGACGGTGGGATTGAAGGCGTTCTGGGTCTTGACTGGGCAACTGCGCGCGGCGTACGCGTCGAGCACAATCGTGCCGGGCGGGGCTGTTACTGCCGTTGCCTCCAGATTGATCATGCCCTGGCCCGGTGTAAAGCGACGATGCCGCCGGACAGATTGCGCCATTCGACGTCTCGCCAGTCGCACTTTTCGATCATGCTGGCCAATCCCTGCTGATCGGGCCAGGCCTGGATCGACTCCGCCAGGTACTGATACGCCGCGGGATTGGAGGAGACCAGGGTCGCGATTCGGGGCAGGGCGTCCACCAGGTAGTTGGAATACAGCGTGCGGAACGGTTGCCAGGTGGGTGTGGAGAATTCGCAGACGACGAGCGTGCCGCCCGACTTGGTCACCCGCCGCATCTCGATGAGGGCAGCTTCGGTGTCCTCGACGTTGCGCAGACCGAAGGAGATGGTGACCGCGTCGAAGCTGGCGTCGGCGTACGGCAACTGGAGTGCATCGGCAGCGACAAAGCTCAAAGCCGGCCGTCGCTGCTTGCCGACCAGCAACATTCCGAAGGAGAGATCCGTCGCAATGACAGCGGCCCCCGCCTGGGCAATCGGCTCACTCGAGGTGCCGGTGCCTGCTGCCAAATCCAAGATCAGCTGTCCGGACCGGGGTGCCACGGCCTCCGTCACCCGTTTGCGCCAGGCTCGATCCTGGCCGAGAGAAAGCACATCATTGGCCAGGTCGTAACGCTCAGCCACCCGGTCGAACATCGCGGCGACGTCACTGCGCCGCTTGTCGAGCGTGGCGCGATCCAAACCAGCGGAGTCAGCCTCGGGCACAGGCCAAGCCTCCCATGCCCCACCGACACTGCCGCCGGTCGGCTGGAGGGTGCGGCGACCGTCTGGATCCATCGCCAGTTTGGGATTGGTAGCCAGGGAAGGGGCAGAATCGCCTCCATGGCCAAACGCACGACGATCCTCAAGGTGTCCGGCCTCCGCCGGGCATTCGGGCCGAACACCATCTTCGAGAAGTTCAGCCTTGAGGTGCGTACCGGAGAGGCGATTGCCCTCACAGGGCGCAATGGCGCCGGCAAGTCCACCCTGCTGCGCTGCCTGGTTGGCGCGGACCGACCAGACGATGGCAGCGTGCAGGTTTGCGGTAACGCTATGTCGGAAGCCTCACCGGAGATCAGGCGGGACGTCGCCACGGTGATCGATGATCTTGACTTCTTTCCTGACCTGAGCGTGGTCGAGCATCTGGATCTGCTGGCCCGAGCGCACGGGATCGCCGATCCGGACGACGTGGTCGATGAAGTGCTGGAGGAGGTTCAACTGGTTCCGCAGTCCGGTCAGCTGCCCGGCACTCTCTCCTCGGGGCAGCGCCGCCGGCTGGCTCTGGCCACGGCGTTTGTACGCCCTCGCAAGTTGTTGATCTTGGATGAGCCGGAGCAGCGGCTTGACTCCGAAGGTCTGACCTGGTTGACGCAACGGCTCAAGTCGGAGCGGCAGAAGGGTCTGGCGATCGTCTTCGCCAGCCACGAACCGGAGCTGGTGGAGACCGTGGCCACTCGGGTGATTCAGCTCGGAGCGCCGCGCGAATGAGCAGCCTGGAAGCGGGTGCCGATGACTTCGCCTACCACCAAACGCCTGAGCCCCAAGCGCTGATCCCGGCCAGTCCCCGCGAGCTGAAGCGGCTGATCAAGGACTGGCGCGCCGGGCGGGCGACCCGCAACGTGCTTCAGGCGATGAGTGACGCCTACGTTGCCGTGTTCGCTGCAGTGATGCTCGGCGCCATGATCGTCAATGTGATCTTGAATGCGCAGCGCACGATCGCGCAGTGCACCAGTGAGTCCTGCCTGTCGGCCCGGACCATTCTGCCCTGGGCTGCGTTCGCGGCTACCGTAGCGATGGCACTGGCGGCCAGCCGGCTCTTCGGGCCGGTATTGGCGTCGGCGGCCGAAGGATTCTGGCTGCTCGACGCGCCCATATCACGTGCCCAGCTGCTCCGCTCTCGCCTGGTAGGCGGCGTATTGGCTGCATTCCTGGGTGGCGCCTTGGTTGGCGCACTGGTCTCTGCCCTGACCGGATCGGGAACAACCGAGGTGATGGTATGGGCGGCCGCAACGGCTTTTTCGGCTGCGGCATCGGTCGCCTTCG
>JAJTCL010000153.1 GCA_021323255.1 Propionibacteriaceae bacterium
TGACCTTGGCGACTGAGGACCACAACACTCCGACGCTGAACATCGATCAACCGATCGCTGACCCGGTGTCGCGTACGCAGGTTGATACCTTGCGCCACAATGCGCGCGAGTTCGGCATCCGCATCCACAGTCTTGGTGATCTTGATCAGGGCATCGTGCACATCATCGGGCCGCAGCTTGGCCTGACCCAGCCAGGACTGACCGTCGTCTGTGGCGACTCCCACACCTCCACACATGGCGCATTCGGCGCTATCGCGTTCGGTATCGGTACCTCTGAGGTGGAGCACGTCTTGGCCACCCAGACCCTGCCGCAGACTAGGCCCAAGACGATGGCGGTGAACGTCAGCGGCACGCTGCCGGCGGGCGTCACCGCGAAGGACATTGTGTTGGCGCTGATCGCCAAGGTGGGCACGGGCGGCGGCCAGGGTTACATCGTGGAGTATCGCGGTTCCGCCATTGAGGCGCTCAGCATGGAGGGCCGCATGACGATCTGCAATATGAGCATCGAATGGGGCGCCAAGGCCGGCATGATCGCTCCGGACGAAACCACATTTGCCTACCTCAAAGGCCGGCCGCACGCTCCGGAAGGTGCTGACTGGGATGCGGCGCTGGCCTACTGGAGAACGCTGCACAGCGATCCCGACGCCATCTTCGACGCCGAAGTTGATCTCGATGCAAGTCAGCTGACGCCGTTCGTGACGTGGGGGACCAATCCTGGTCAGGGCGTTCCGCTGGGTGCCGAGGTGCCCGATCCGGTGCTCTTCGCCGATGAGGCCGATCGGACCGCGGCAGCCAAGGCGCTGGAATACATGGCGTTGCGGCCTGGCCAGAAAATGCGTGACATCCGGGTAGACACCGTCTTTCTGGGTTCTTGCACGAATGGGCGAATCGAGGATTTGCGGGCCGCTGCCGGCGTGATCAAGGGCCATCATGTCGCTGACGACGTGCGGATGCTGGTTGTACCCGGTTCCGCGCGGGTTCGTCTGCAGGCGGAGTCCGAAGGTCTGGATGTGATCTTCAAAGACGCTGGGGCCGAGTGGCGGGCGGCGGGTTGTTCCATGTGTCTGGGCATGAACCCAGATCAACTAGCTCCAGGCGAGCGCGCTGCCTCCACCTCGAATCGCAACTTCGAAGGCCGGCAGGGCAAGGGCGGACGGACCCACCTGGTTTCGCCGCTGGTTGCCGCTGCGACCGCCGTGACGGGCACGCTCAGCTCACCCGCAGACCTCTATGGGACACGATGATCATGGAAGCCTTCACCAGTCATACCGGCACCGCGCTTCCACTGCGCAGGAGCAATGTCGACACCGACCAGATCATTCCAGCCGTCTACCTCAAGCGGGTGACCAAGACAGGCTTCGAGGACGGACTGTTCGCGGCGTGGCGAAATGACCCCAACTTCGTGCTCAACCTGCCGCAGTACGCAGCAGCGACGATCTTGATCGCCGGCCCCGAGTTTGGCACTGGTTCGTCCCGAGAGCACGCGGTCTGGGCGTTGCAGAACTACGGGTTCAAGGTGGTGATCGGGTCGCGCTTCGGAGATATCTTCCGAGGCAACTCGGGCAAGGCTGGACTGCTCGTTGCGGTCGTTGAGCAAAAGATCATCGAGGAGCTCTGGGACTTCGTCGAGGAGTATCCGGCCGTCCCTATCACCGTCGACCTGGTCAACCGGCAGATCACCGCCGACGGCTTCCACACCCCGTTCGAGATCGACGATTACACCAGATGGCGGCTTCTGGAGGGCCTGGACGACATCGGGCTCACGCTGCGGCACGTTGATCAGATCGACGCGTTCGAGAGCACTCGGGCGCCGTATAAGCCGAAGACCCTCCCAGCAAAGGTCGCTAGCAGCGCTTAGTTGCCCACGATCGAGCTGTTTTCCTTACAACACACCAAAATGTGCAACTAGGGTGATTGTCTGACTGGGCGATCTTCCCTAGCGTTGGCTCTGCAGGCGTACCGTACGCTGCCCAAGGTCCCAGCAAGCTTGGTATCGCATCGAGAAGGGAAGCCGTGAACAAGGCTGAATTGATTCAGGCGGTGGCTGCCTACTATGACGGCAGCAAGAGCGAGGCGGCGAAGGCCCTCAACGCCGTGGTGGAAACCATCACCTACAAGACTGCAGCTGGGGAGAAGGTCTCGATCACCGGGTTTGGCGTCTTCGAGAAGGTGCATCGTTCGGCCCGGATGGTGAGGAACCCGCGTACGGGTGAGCGCAAGCGCGCCAAGGCGACGTCCGTTCCGCGATTCCGTGCGGGGTCGGACCTGAAGGCCTACGTGTCAGGGGCCAAGAAGGTACCCAGAGCGACCGCCAGGAAGGCGACGACTGCCAAGGCTGCGGTAGCTCCAAGGAAGGCCGTTGCCAAGCCTGCAGCCAAGAAGGCCACGACGGCCAAGAAGACCGCTGTCAAGCGTTAGTGCAAAATACAGCACTCAGCTAAAGCCAGGCGGATAACACCCGGTCATCGGCCTCCACCGCGTGTAGCCGCTGGCCAAGGCGGGCGTACCGAAGTTCGCCGCCCAGCGCATTGGCCGGTAGCGCAATCCGTCTTCCGGTCGCGGTGACAGCCAGCTGGTGTCCCTCCGCGTTGCGCCATTGCGTCGCGGTGATCAACTGATAGCAGCCGAGGCGGCCTCTCTCATGATCGATCAGCGCGCTGGTTGCCGGACCCACCCCGAGCCCGATTGCCGCTGCCAGATCGGCTTCGGTATCGACATCGCGACGGGCATCGGCGACCGGGGATCCAATGGCCTCTTCATGAAGACTCCTTGCGCCTGAAGCATGGTGAGCCGCGGCTGACCGGCCCTGAAACTGTGGCGCCAGCTCGACCTCGTGTGCCACGAGCATGGTGGTGCCGATGCCGGATGCATCCGCGACGAAGGAACGCGAGTGAGATCGCGAGGCAGCGAGTATGCGCGCAACAGATTCGGGCCGCAGGGCAGGAAGATCACCGACAGAGGCCAAAACTGAGGTGTATCCCTGAGCGCGGAGGGTCAACGCACCTCGGGTGAGGGCCGAATTCATGCCGACATGGCCGGACTCACTGATGACCTCCAGCGCAAGTCCTGCTCGGCGCAGCCGTGCCTCCAAGGCGGGCTGATCACTGACAACCAGGACATGTGGCAGCGCCCGACAGAGTGCGGAAAGGGTGTCGAGCGCCATCGTCCACGCGAGCCGGCGCCGTAAGGGGTCAGGTATGTCAAGGCGGGACTTGGCATGTTCGATGGGCTTGAGAGCGATCACCGCCGCCGCGGGGGAGGCGCCCATCATCCGGAGTTGGTGTCAACAGGCACGCTGAGGAACTCCTTTCACGGACCAACGGC
This sequence comes from Propionibacteriaceae bacterium, assembly GCA_021323255.1. Classification (GTDB taxonomy): domain Bacteria; phylum Actinomycetota; class Actinomycetes; order Propionibacteriales; family Propionibacteriaceae; genus Microlunatus. The sequence continues at coordinate 3,325 of JAJTCL010000153.1, forward strand.
GCATGATGATGCTGCCACGATCCCGTAAGGTGTAGCCACTCATGGGCTGTGTACCAACCCGAGCCGACCGTAACCGATCGTGGATCGCCCAAGACCCATTCACCCAGACCGAGGTGTCGATGGCCGAGAATGCCGCCGCAAGTCGGCACACCGGGATCAGGCCACTGTCCCAGGTCAATCAGGAGCCCGGCGGACAGACGATCTCGACGGTCATCAGGATTCTCCACACGATCATGAGGCCGCTGACCAAGCGAGATTGGAGGTACCAGGACAAGGTGCCGCAGACCGGCGGAGTCATCTTTGTCGCAAATCACATCTCCAACGCAGATCCCCTCGCTGTCGGGCAGTTTCTTGCGTTCTCCGGGCGCTGGCCGAGATTCCTGGCGAAAGCGTCGGTATTCGAGATTCCGGTAGTCGGGCGCATCCTCGCCGGCTCTGGGCAGATCCCGGTGCTGCGCGATTCCGCGAAATCCAAGCACGCACTCATCGCTGCCGCACAGGCGATCGAGCAAGGCCGGGCGCTGGTGATCTACCCGGAGGGAACGATCACCGAAGATCCCGACCTGTGGCCGATGCGGGGAAAGACTGGCGCTGCCCGGCTAGCATTCACGACCGGCTGTCCAGTCGTGCCGATTGGACAGTGGGGTGCTCAGGAGCTGATGCCGGGTCGCACACCAGGTTTCCCCAAGTTGTTTCCTCGCAAGACTCTGCGCATCGCCGTAGGCGACCCGGTCTTGCTTGATGATCTTCTTCAGAAGCCGGTGACTGCGGCCACGCTTGATGAGGCGACGACAAGAATCATGGATGCCATCACTGTTCTGGTCGCGGAGCTACGCGAGGCGACACCACCCGCACACCGCTACGAGCCGGACCGCAAAACGACCGGAGAGCGAACATGAGCGACGCTGCGGCGCTGGAGCGGCAAGCTCGGGTCGCGGTGATGGGCTCCGGTTCCTGGGGCACCGGTTTCGCCCTTGTGGTATCCGACGCCGGCAATCAGGTGACTCTCTGGGCGCGGCGCCGTGAACTCGCCGACAAGATCAACATGGAACACCGGAACCCCGACTACTTTCCCGACTTGCCACTGCCGGCGTCCGTGAAGGCAGTCAGTGATCCGCATGAGGCCATGAAGGGGGCCGACTTCGTGGTGCTGGCCGTCCCCTCACAAGCGCTCCGTACCAATCTCAGCCAATGGCGAATCCCCCAGAACGCCATCGTGGTGAGTCTGGCAAAGGGAATCGAGCTCGGGACTGGGCTGCGGATGAGTGAGGTGATCGCCGAGGCCGGCAGTATCGCCGCAGAGCGGATTGTGGTCGTTACCGGTCCCAACCTGGCGCGAGAGATCGCCGAGCGGCAGCCGTCGGCAAGCGTGGTCGCAAGTGTCTCGCTGGCGACGGCGGAAGCATTCCAAACGATCTGTCATACCGCACGTTTCCGCGCGTACACCAACACCGATGTGGTCGGATGCGAACTCGGTGGAGCGACCAAAAACGTGATTGCGCTGGCTGTGGGCATGGCAATGGGGCTTGGCCTGGGTGCCAACGCCACAGCGTCCGTGATCACCAGAGGGCTGGCCGAGATCAGTCGACTAGGGATGGCGCTGGGCGCCGACCCCTACACCTTCTCAGGGCTGGCTGGTCTTGGTGATCTTGTTGCGACATGCTCATCTCCGCTGTCGCGGAACCGGAGATTCGGTGAGGAGCTTGGCAGAGGACGTACGGTTGCCGAGATCACCGCATCAACCCGGCAGGTCGCTGAGGGCGTGAAGTCGTGCGCATCGATCACCGAACTTGCGGCCAAGCATCAGATTGAAATGCCGATCGTTGAGAATGTAGCTGCTGTTATTGCCGGCGAGCTGACGCCGGCCGAGATGATTACTACGCTGATGTCTCGCTCGGCCAAGCCGGAGCGTTACTGACGTGGTCTATCCGATGGCTGTGGCTGGTTGATGACAGCCAAGTCTGATGGCTGCCCGGCGTGAACGGTGCTACCCGGATAAGGTCGAGGATCGTGAGTGAGATCCAGCCGAGCAGTCGTGGGGTCAATGGTTCCCGGCGCCGAGTCGCAGTGGTCTTCGGCGGAACCAGCAGCGAGCACGGTGTGTCCTGTCTGACCGCAGCCGGGGTACTGAGTGCCCTGGATCGGGATCGCTTCGATGTTGTCGGCATCGGTATCACGCGTACCGGGCGCTGGATATTGGTTGATCCTGAGACCATCAGCCGGCTGGGCGTGACGGATGGCAAATTGCCCGAACTCGGCGAAAACGCAGCTGAAGCCGTGCTGATGCGTGTCTCGAGCGGCAGTGAGCTGGCGGTACGTGAACAGTCAGCTCTCTCCCATCTCGGTCCGGTTGATGTTGCGTTGACACTGCTGCACGGACCGTTTGGCGAAGATGGCACCATCCAGGGGCTCTTCGAAATGATGGGCACCCGCTACGTCGGCGCGGGCGTGCTGGCCAGCGCCGTCGGGATGGACAAGCACTACATGAAACTGGTGCTCGCGGCGTCTGGGCTGCCGGTTGGACCATTCGTCCCTATCACTCCAGCTGAGTGGCGACGCGACAAGACTGCTTGCCTGGAAGCCACTGCGGCGCTGCACTATCCGGTCTTCGTCAAGCCGTCCCGGGGCGGGTCGAGCTTGGGCATCTCCAAGGTCGACGATCCCGCGCAGCTGGAGGAGGCCATCCAGGTCGCACAGGCTTACGATCCCAAGATCATCGTCGAACAGGGGTTCGTCGGCGCCCGGGAACTCGAGTGTGGGGTGCTGGCCGATCTCGACGGTGGGCCCCCACTGGCGAGCGTGGTGGCAGAGATCCGCGTGCACAGCAAGTCCGGCTTCTACGACTTCGAGGCGAAGTATCTGCCGGAGGAGCAGGTTGATCTTGATGTGCCGGCCGACGTCCGGCCTGAGCTGGCCAGCCAGGTTCAGGAGCTAGCGGCTCGGACCTTCGATGCGATTGGCTGCGAGGGTCTGGCTCGGGTCGACATGTTCGTGACGCACGAGGGTGACGTCGTCATCAACGAGATCAACACCATGCCGGGGTTCACGGCACACTCCATGTTCCCGCGGATGTGGGCCGCCAGCGGCGTGTCCTATCCGGAGTTGGTCGAGCGGTTGATTACGTTGGCGCTACGTCGTCCAGTTGGCCTCCGCTAGCTGCTGCGAGCGTTGGGAATCGCGCGCCGCCGCACGGAGGAGGAGTGAGCAGAGGCGTTCTTTCCTCTGCGAGCAAGCGCGATGCGCGAGCAGCTCGGAAAGCTGCTGCGAGCGGCTCACGCTGCGTGGGATGTCGGCGCCGTGTATGTCCTCGCGCGCTGCTGTCCTGGACGAACGAACGAGCAGACGCCCCTTTCGTCTGCCAGTAAGGGAGGAAGACAGCGGATTCAAGGCGCGACTTCGTGAGCGGAGCGAGCAAGACGCGTGAGCAGCTCCAAAGCTAAATGTGCACGACGGGGCAGGTCACAGTGCGCGTGATGCCCGGAACCGCCTGCACCTTGGCAACCACCAGTTGACCAAGCTCGTCAACGCTAGATGCTTCCGCGCGCACGATGACGTCGTAAGGGCCGGTTACATCTTCAGCCAACGTGACACCTTGAATGGCGCCGATCGCATGGGCGACCTCAGCCGCCTTGCCGACGTTGGTCTGAACCAAGATGTATGCCTGTACGACCATCGAGTGGTACCTCCTGCGTTCCGGGACGGCGGTGCCTTCTTCGTCTCAGGTGCGTCGTCAGTGCCCGGGTTGGAGACCGCGTACGCTCGCCGATGTGCGTCACGCTACATCGTCTGGCAGTGCTGCGGATACGGGGGAGCGCGGGAGGTCTCGGTGAATCTCAGCCGCACTGCGACGTTGGGGGAGATCGGAGAATTCCCCCTGATCGCGGCAATCACCGAGAAGGTGTCGCTTGGTGCCGATGTCCGAGTAGGCCCCGGGGACGATGCGGCCGTGCTGGCCATCGGCGATGCGGTGGTGATGTCAGTGGACGTGCTCGTCGAGGGAGTGCATTTTCGGCGCGACTGGTCCGAGGCCCGCGACGTCGGACGTAGGGCGGTTGCGGTCAATGTCGCCGATATCGAGGCGATGGGGGCCCGGGCAACGGGTCTGCTGGTCGGCTTTTCCGCGCCGAAAGACTTGCCCGTGGGCTGGGTGCTCGATTTCGCCGACGGCCTCACCTACGAAAGCCAGGCTGCCGGGGTGAGCCTGCTCGGTGGCGACGTGACCAGAGCCCGCGACATCACGGTTGCGGTCACCGCCTTGGGTTCACTGGAGGGCCGCAACCCGGTGCTGCGGTCGGGAGCACGGCCGGGTGATTTGGTCGCCATCCACGGCCGATTGGGCTGGGCGGCCGCAGGTTTGGCGGTACTCGGCAGAGGTTTCCGTTCGCCGCGGGTGCTGGTCGAGGCACACCGGGTGCCTCAGGTCGGCTACGGCGCTGGAGCGGATGCCGCGCGAGCCGGAGCCACCTCCATGATCGACATCTCAGACGGCCTGCTTGCCGACCTGGGCCATGTGGCACGTGCTTCACATGTGTTGATCGATCTAGGTCGGGATGCTTTTGAGCTGGCGGAACCGCTCCATGCAGTCGCCGCCGCCACTGGCGCAGATCCGTACACCTTCGTTTTCACCGGCGGCGAGGACCACGCCTTGGCGGCGACCTTTCCAGCACTGGACGCGGTACCGGCAGGCTGGCTCGTAATCGGTGCAGTCGGCACCGCGGATGATGATCGCCCTCAGGTCTTAGTGGACGGCGCGGTGTGGGAGGCTCCCGCGGGGTTCGACCACTTCAGGTCCTGAG
>JAJTCL010000154.1 GCA_021323255.1 Propionibacteriaceae bacterium
GTTCGCGCCGCACCCGGTGATCGTGCGGATGTCGGACTTCAAGTCAAACGAGTACGCCAATCTGGTTGCCGGGGAGTTGTACGAGCCGCACGAGGAGAACCCGATGATCGGCTACCGGGGCGCCTCACGCTACTTGTCGGCGGACTTCGCCGACTGCTTCGCGATGGAATGTCAGGCGTTGAAGTATGTCCGGGACGAGATGGGGCTGACCAACGTGAAGATCATGATCCCGTTTGTCCGCACCCTGACCGAGGCCGAAGGAGTGATCGACCTGCTCGCCGGGAACGGCCTGCAACGGGGCGTCAACGGACTGCAGGTGATCATGATGTGCGAGCTGCCGTCCAACGCCGTCATCGCCGACGCGTTCCTGGACCACTTCGACGGGTTCTCCATCGGTTCCAACGACATGACCCAGCTCACCCTCGGCATCGACCGCGACTCAGCCTTGGTCGCCGGCGGCTTCGACGAACGCGACCCCGCCGTCAAACACATGCTCAGTGCCGCCATCGAGGCCTGCAAGAACCGCGGCAAATATGTCGGCATCTGCGGTCAAGGTCCCTCCGACCACCCCGACCTCGCCGAATGGCTCCTCGACCAAGGCATCGAGTCCATGTCCCTCAACCCGGACACCGTCGTAGACACCTGGAACCAGCTAGCTTCGCTATCTCGGGTGACCACATGAACCCGACGGAAGTGACCGATGCTGGACGGCCGCGCGGTGCCCCGACGGTGTCGTATTCGATCACCGTGCGGCTAGAGGTACCCGCGGGTGGGCAGGCAGTCTCCCAGCTGACCACCGCAGTGGAACATGCGGGCGGAGCGATCACAGCACTCGACGTGACGGCGTCCGGGCACGAACGGCTGCGGATCGACGTCACGTGCGCGGCCCACGACACTGAGCACGCCGAGATGCTGGTTGAGGCGATGCAGCAGGTCGAGGGGGTGGTGATCGGGAAGGTGTCGGACCGCACGTTCCTGATGCACCTCGGCGGCAAGATCGAAATGCACACCAAGCACCCGATCCACAACCGGGACGACCTGTCGATGATCTACACACCGGGCGTGGCCCGGGTCTGTCTGGCCATCGCGAAGAACCCGGAGGATGCCCGCCGACTGACGGTGAAACGCAACAGCATCGCCGTAGTCACCGACGGGTCGGCCGTGCTGGGCTTGGGCAACATCGGCCCGGAGGCAGCGCTGCCGGTGATGGAAGGCAAGGCGGCGCTATTCAAGCGGTTCGGCGACATCGACGCATGGCCGTTGTGCCTGGACACCCAGGACGTCGACGAGATCATCGCCGTTGTCAAGGCGGTGGCGCCAGGCTTTGCCGGGATCAACCTGGAAGACATCTCCGCGCCGCGCTGCTTCGAGATCGAGCGGCGGCTGCGCGAGCAGCTGGACATCCCGGTGTTCCACGACGACCAACACGGCACCGCGATCGTGGTGCTGGCGGCATTGTTCAACGCGCTCCGAGTGGTGGGCAAACAGATCAGCGACGTCAAGATCGTCATCTCTGGGGCCGGAGCGGCGGGCACGGCGATCATCAAGCTGCTGCTGGGAGCCGGGGCCGGAGACGTTGTGGTCGCTGACATCGCCGGGGTTGTGCATAGGGGCCGCGAAGGCCTCGACGGACAGCTGCTCTGGCTGGCCGAGCACACCAACCGGCTGGACTTCACCGGAACGTTAAAGGAGGCGGTGGTCGGCGCGGACGTGTTCATCGGCGTCTCGGCTCCCCGGGTGATCGACGGCACGGATGTGGCCGCCATGGCCGACGACGCGATCGTGTTCGCGCTGGCCAATCCCGATCCCGAGGTTGACCCGGCCGAGGCGATCAAGCATGCGACCGTGGTGGCCACCGGCCGCTCGGACTTTCCCAACCAGATCAACAATGTGCTCGCCTTTCCCGGCGTGTTTCGTGGCCTGCTTGACTCCCGGTCAACCGAGATCACACCGGCGATGCTGCTGGCCGCCGCAAAGGCACTTGCCTCGGTAGTCACTGACGACGAGCTCAACGCCGCCTACATCACGCCGAGCGTCTTTCACGCCGATGTGCACCACACCGTGGCTCACGCCGTACGGCTGGCCGCCGGCGGGCCAGGTCTGCTACCCACCGAAAACTGATCCGCTGCAGAGGATCAGTGATCATCGAGCAGCCCCGCCCGCTGGTCATCATCCCAGCGCGGTTTTCCGAGGACGCGAGCGCGCTGCGCTACGAAGCCGAAGTCGCCGCAGCCAAGCTGCTTCAGGCCATCTGGGATGCGGGTGGTGAACCACTGGTGGTGCACCCCACAGCACTGCAGGAACCTCAAGTCGACACGCTGCGACGGCGGTTGTGGATGACTGACGCAATCCTGCTTCCTGGCGGCGGGGACCTGTCCCCGCGCTGGTATGGGCAGCAACCCCATCCGACGCTGTACCACGTCGACGAAACTCAGGATGCCTTCGACCTGGCCCTGGCCCGCTGGGCGATCGCGGACAAGATCCCGCTGCTCGCCATCTGCCGCGGTTCCCAGGTGGTGAATGTGGCACTCGGCGGCACCTTGGTGCAGGACATGACCGAGCAGATCGGCCGCACCCACAGAAAGTTTGTGCACGACATCGAACTGGATGACGACTCACCGCTGCGAGAAGTTGTCACCGATGATCGGATCACCATCTCCTGCTCCCACCACCAGTGCATTGCCGATCTCGGCGAGAACCTGGCGGCTGCGGCCCACGCAGCCGACGGCACCATCGAGGCGGTCACGCTTGACGATCACGCCGGCTGGTATCTGGGTGTGCAGTGGCACTTGGAGGACCTTGCCGACACCGATCCAATTCAGCAGAGCATTTTCCAGGCGTTCGTTGCCGCTGCGACTTAGCCGCTGCGACTAGGTTCGTTCTCCCGCTCAGCGCACCAGGGTGTCGACGGCCGCAGCGACGAAAAGCAGGGCGAGGTAAGAGTTCGTCCAGTGGAAGAGCCGCATCGGCTGCAGTGCCGCGTCAGTCAGACCTCGCCGTGCCCTCGCCAGTAGCAGAGCGGATTGCCAGAGCAGCGCAATCCCGAGGATCACCGCGACTACTGGATACAGCCAGCCGGTGTTGGCGACCGGCCAGAGCGCGAGCGACACGAGCACTGTCAGCATCGAGTACATCAGGATCTGTCGCGCCACCGCTGGGGCTGATCTGACAACAGGCAACATGGGCACATTCGCCGCGGCGTAGTCCTCCCGATAGCGCATGGCGAGAGCCCAGGTGTGTGGAGGTGTCCAGAAGAACACGATGAGAAACATCACGAACGGAGTAAGCGCAAGGCTGCCGGTCACCGCCGTCCAGCCGATCAGCGGCGGGAAGCAACCCGCGATGCCCCCCCAGACGATGTTCTGCGGGCTGCGCCGCTTGAGCCACAGGGTGTACACCCCGATGTAGAAGGCGTTGGCACCCAGGGCGAGGGCTGCCGACAGCCAGTTGACGAAGAACCCGAGCCACAACGTCGCCGCAAGCCCCAAGATCATTCCAAACACCGTCGCCCCCAGGGGGCCTACGGCATGTCGCGGCAGCGGCCTGCGACGGGTACGCCGCATCCGTTCGTCGATATCCCGGTCGAGCACGCAGTTGATGGCGTTGGCACTAGCCGCGGCGAGACAGCCGCCGATCATGGTGGTCAGTACCACCTTGAGCGATGGGACTTCACCGGCCGCCAAAAACATGGCCGGCACCGTGGTCACCAACAAAAGCTCAATAATCCGGGGCTTGGTGAGCCCGAGGTACGCCGCGGCCACGTGGCGAACACGGGTCAACTGAGGACTGCGGCGAACATACTTCACCCCAAGATCGACGCGAGTTACGCGGTCATCGTCGGCGGCCACCCGACCTGGCACGTCGATGCTCGTCACAGGCTCTACTCACTCACTGCTAGGCGACTCTGTTCCCCGGCGAGGCCCATCCCGGCACTGCGAACCTCGGTCTCGCAAGCAGTGCACTAGAGGGGCAGTCACCGAGGCTGAGTCTAGGGCCCGGCGCTGGAATTGACACTCACCACGTGCAGTTCTTGTTTGGAGCTGCTCGCGCAATGCCGACGCTCGCAGCTCGCGGGGGTTGGGCACCGACAGGCAACTCGCAGTTCTCGGGCTGACCCTATATCCCCCGCCGACCCGCCCCCGATAGGCTCGCAGTGTCCGGGCTGCGCCACCAGCAGCCGCGCAGAACCCTCTCGGAAGGATCATCTGGCACGTGAGTGTGACCGATACCGATATCTCTGACTCGATTCTCCCCGACGGGTGGAGCGAGATCGATTCGAAAGCCATCGACACCATACGCGTGCTGGCCGCCGAGGCCGTTCAAAACGTCGGCAATGGCCATCCAGGTACCGCCATGAGCCTGGCACCGGTCGCGTACCTGCTTTTTCAGAAGGTGATGCGGCACAACCCTAGCGACACCCACTGGCCTGGGCGCGACCGATTCGTGCTGTCCTGCGGACACACCAGCCTGACGCTCTACATTCAGCTCTATCTCGGCGGCTTCGGGCTCGAACTCGACGACATCCGCGCCTACCGGTTCTGGGGATCGAAGACTCCAGGGCACCCGGAGTACGCGCACACCAAGGGAGTCGAGGTCACCACCGGGCCACTGGGCCAAGGCGTAGCCAATGCCGTCGGAATGGCGATGTCGGCTCGCCGGTTGCGCGGGTTACTTGATCCAGACGCTGCGCGAGGCACGTCAGTATTCGATCATCACATCTACTGTTTGGCCTCAGATGGCGACATCTCCGAAGGCGTCGCTTCCGAGGCTTCCTCGCTGGCAGCTACCCAACGGCTCAGTAATCTCACCCTGATCTATGACAGCAACCGGATATCGATCGAGGACGACACCAACATCGCCCTCACCGAAGACACCGCCGCCCGCTACGCCGCGTACGGCTGGCATGTGCAGACTGTCGACTGGACCCACGGCGACGCACATCACTACCTGGAGAACGTCGCTGCGCTCGCTGACGCCCTCGAGGTGGCCAAGTCAGTAACAGATCAGCCGACCTTCATCTGCCTGAAGACGATCATCGGCTGGCCCGCTCCCAACCTCCAGGGCACCGGTAAGGCCCACGGCGCCGCACTGGGTGAGGAAGAAGTTGCCGCCACCAAGAAGGTGCTCGGCTTTGATCCGGACGAGACCTTCGTCGTCGCCGATGAAGTGATCAACCACACCCGCAAGCTGATCGAGCGCGGCGCGCAGGCTCAGCAGGAGTGGCAGCAGGCCTACGACAGCTGGGCTGAGGCCAATCCCGAGCGTAAGGCGCTCTACGAGCGGCTGATCAAGAACGAGCTCAGCCCAGGCTGGGAGGATGTACTGCCCAGCTGGTCCGCTGATCCCAAAGGCATTGCGACCCGAGCAGCCTCCGGAAAGGTGCTCAGCGCGATCGTGCCGAAGTTACCTGAGCTCTGGGGCGGATCGGCCGACCTCGCCGAATCCAACAACACCACCCCGGAAGGTGAGCCGAGCTTCCTGCCACCCGACCGGCAGAGCAGGTTGTTCCGCGGTGGCCCGTACGGCCGGGTGCTGCATTTCGGTGTCCGCGAACACGCCATGGGTGCGATCTTGAACGGCATCAAGGTGCACGGGGGCTTACGGCCGTACGGCGGCACCTTCTTGATCTTCAGCGACTACATGCGCCCAGCGGTACGGCTGGCCGCCCTGATGGAACTACCGGTGATCTACGTCTGGACCCACGACTCAATTGGCCTCGGCGAAGACGGCCCTACTCATCAGCCGATCGAACACATCGCCGCGCTCCGGGCCATCCCTGGACTCGATGTAGTCCGTCCGGCCGACGCCAACGAGACCGCCGCCGCCTGGGCGACGATCCTGAAGAACAACGACCGGCCAGCGGCGCTGGCCCTGACCCGGCAGGCCGTGCCGATCTTCCCCCGCGGCGAAGACGGCTTCGCCGATGTCTCTGAGGTAGCAAAAGGCGGTTACATCCTCAAAGACTGCGACGGGACCCCGGATGTGATCTTGATGGGGACTGGCTCGGAAGTGCAGTACGTCGTCGCGGCTCAGGGGCTGCTCGCGCAGCAGGGCATCAAGGCCCGCGTCGTGTCGATGCCTTGTCGGGAGTGGTTCGACGAGCAGGACCAGGGCTACAAGGATTCCGTCATCCCGCCCGAGATCAAGGCGCGGGTCTCGATCGAGGCCGGGGTCGGCATCGGTTGGCGTGACCTCGTCGGTGACGCCGGGCGAATCATCAGCATCAACCACTACGGAGCCAGCGCGGCCGCGAATGTCTTGTTCAAGGAATTCGGTTTCACTCCCGAAACGGTCGTCGCAGCTGCCCAATCCAGCCTCGATGCGTCGACTGGGACTAGCGCCCCCACGCATTCGGCTGCCAGCGGGCCGAGGGGTCCCGCAGACGTAGAGGCCCACCCGGGCGTCACGATCAGCTGAGAGCAGCTGACGCCACCACTACTCATTCAGGAGAACTGATCATGAACGAACGGCTCAAGGCCCTCGCAGACGCCGGCGTCTCCATCTGGCTTGACGACCTGTCTCGCGAGCGCATCACCTCGGGCAA
>JAJTCL010000155.1 GCA_021323255.1 Propionibacteriaceae bacterium
AGGCGGGTCCGAAACGTCTGCTGCGCGGACTGCGGGCTGTCGGACGAGGCATTCCGCGACCGGGAATGGTGGTACGCCTCCCGGACGGCCGCGAGGTCGGCACCGTGACCTCGGGCACCTTCTCACCCACCCTCAAGACCGGCATCGCCCTCGCGCTGCTGGAAGCAGGCAGTAAGGACGATGACGTTGTGACGGTGGACATCAGAAGCCGCCAGGAGCCTTTCATGATCACGAAACCGCCGTTTGTGACCCCCGGCGTACGCGAAGAGTAGGTTGTCTCCGCACTGCGAGCGTCGGGAATGGCGCGCCGTCGCACGGAGAAGGAGCGAGCGGAGGCGTTCTTCCTCTGCGAGCGACGACGACGGCGGCGGATTCCAAGCGCCCAGGATCGCGCGCCGCTGTCCTGCACGAACGAACGAGCAGACATGCCTTTCGTCTGCGAGGGAGAGAGGAAGGCAGCGGCTTTCAAGGCGCGATCCTCGCGAGCGGAGCGAGCAATCAGTCCTCGCGAGCAGTGCAAAATCAAACATCGAAGACGCAGTCGTCTCGATGCTCCAGAGCGCAACGGATGCGGCGTCGTTGGATGTCGCTGAGCTCCCCGGGTAGCTCGTCGGCTGGAAACCATGCGACTTCGGTGGACTCTTCATCGCCGACCTGTGCTTCACCCGCGACGTAGCGGCAACGAAAGCACATCGAGACGAATTGGCAGGTGTCACCGTTCGGATAGACGACATCTGGATCTGTGGTGAGCAGTGCCAGCCGCTCGACCCGGGCTGTGATGCGGGTCTCCTCCAGCAACTCCCGGAGAGCGGCCGCTGCCGGCTGCTCGAAAGGTTCCACGATGCCAGCTGGCAAGCTCCAGCGGCCGGTATCACTGCGCTTTGTCAAGAGCAGATGAACTCTGCCTGGCTCCAGGTCGGTTCGCACCACGACCGCGGACACGCCGGGCAGCAGCAACCTGCCTGTTCCGTACCCGCGCCGAATGGCGGCGATGTAGTCAGGGGTAGGCACCAGCCGACCCTAGCGGCCGGTCACACCTCCGGCTCCAAAGACATCGGCCCGTACACCAGCCGGTCGGCCTCGTAGAGGCTCACCGTTCGGACGCCCGCTCGCAACAAGCTGGGATAAAACTCGCCCAGCCAGGTCTCCGCCTCACCTTGGGTCTGAAAGGTGCGACCGATTGCAGACAGGTCCTCCTTGGACCGGCTGGAAGCGGGTCTGCGATCGGGCACCCAGCGCCAGCTCATCGGTTCACCTTGTCCGCCATCACAAGTTCGGTCGTCCTACTTCTCTAGTACGCCTCACCGCGCTTGATGCGTGGCGGGGGTGAGCGGAACCTCCGGATCTGCGTGCTGCGCGTCATCCCGTAGAGCAGCAGCCCCTTCGGTGAGGCATTGGGCAGCCGGGCCGCCAGCACTTTCTTGAAGCGGCGCCACATCAGATAACCGTCAACCAACACCCCAATGATGAACAGGTACATCGCCAAGGTGCTGATCAGAGTCACCTCGGGCCAGTAGCTTCCGAGGATGGTGACGGCCAAGATCACCACAACGGAGGGCAGCAGGAATTCGCCGATGTTGAAGCGGGAGTCAATGTAGTCACGCATCAACACCTTCTCAGGTGTTGCTTCTCGTGCGCTGATCGCCTTCATCCGCTGTGCTCGCGACTGCCGGCTGGCGGCAGCCCGAGCTTGCTTCTTGTTGAGTGTCGTGGTCAAGCGCTGACGTCGCGCTGCTTCGGCTTCCTTGCGCGTCGGCGTCGGACGGTCTTTCTTACCAGCCGGGCCAGGATCGGCCGTCGTCGGCGCCGGCTCCGGCGGAACGGCCTGGTTGTTGCGGCGAAAGAGTGCCACGAGTCCCTTTCAACTACTGGGGTGACGCTGCTGCACGGCAGGGTTGGGTTGATCTGGCCCTGGATTCTCTCAGGGGATCACCCCAAAGACGAAACTACTCTCCTCCCTCGCTGTGCTCGGTTTCTCCGCAGAGATACGGTGGAAGCCTGTGAGCGGCCCCGGCCGCGGAACCGGAGTCTGGAAGGACCAGCTGACACCTCATGAGCGGCATTTTTCAGCGGATTTCGATGATCTTCCGTGCTAAGACCGACAAGGCCTTGGACAAAATGGAAGATCCGCGCCAAACCCTCGACTACTCATACCAGCGCCAGCTCGAGCTGTTGCAGAAAGTCCGCCGCGGCGTAGCCGATGTGGCGACCAGCCGAAAGCGGATCGAGCTTCAGGCCAATCAGCTGAACACCCAGGCCGACAAGCTGACCAACCAGGCTCAGAAGGCGCTCGAGGTCGGCCGAGAGGATCTCGCCCGCGAGGCCTTGACACGACGGTCCGGCCTTCAGCAACAGTTGAGTGATCTCCAGGTTCAGCACGCCCAGCTGCAAGGGGAGGAGGAGAAGCTCACCCGCGCCAGCCAACGGCTGCAGGCCAAGGTGGACGCATTCCGGACCAAGAAGGAGACGATCAAGGCCACCTACTCGGCTGCCGAGGCACAGACCCGGATCAATGAGGCGTTCTCTGGGATCAGTGAGGAGATGGGCGATGTCGGCCTCGCGGTCCAGCGGGCCGAGGACAAAACAGCGCAGCTGCAGGCCCGTGCCGGTGCCATCGATGAGTTGCTGGCCAGTGGTGCTTTGGACGATCCCACCGGGACCGCCAAAGACGACATCACACTCGAGCTGGAACAGCTGGCCTCCACCTCCGACGTGGAGAACGAACTCGCCCGGATGAAGGCATCGCTTGGTGCCGGTCCTGCGGCGGCGCCGCAGGCGATCGAGGGCCAACCATCTCCATCCGGAGCGCAGCCGCCACCGAGCCAGGCAGCGCAGCCACCGAGCTTGGATGCCCAGACTCCGCAGGAATACCAGGCCCCGCCAGCGCAAGATCAGGAGGCTCCGCCGGCCCAGCCGCAGGGTGACCTGCGATGATCGTCCGCATCCTGAATGAAGGTCAGTGGCACCTGACCGACGAGGCTGTACAGGGGCTCAACGCCTTCGATGATGCCGTAGAGCAGGCGGTCACGGCCGGCGATCAAGGTCAGCTGACGAAAGCCCTGCATGCGCTGCTGGATCGGATCCGGACAACGGGCACCCAGTTGCCGGATGACTCCCTTGAGGACTCCGATTTGATCTTGCCGGATGCTGATTCGACGCTTGAGGAGATGCGACAGCTGCTGAGCGAATCCGAAGAGGGGCTCATCCCCGGCTAAGCGTGTGCGGCAATTTATGGAGCCGCTCGCGCATCGCGCTTGGAAGCCGCCTACTTCGTCCTCGATCGCCGAGGAAGAACACCTCGTCTCCCTCCATGCCCATTGCTCGCTCCGCTCGCTCAGGCTGGCGCTCGTGAGCCGCTGCCTTCCTCACTCGCTCGCAGGCTCGCTCGCTCGTCCAGGACAGCGCCGCGCCAGCCTGACTCAGCACGGCGGCGCGCGATTTCCGACGCTCGCGGCTCTAAGCCGGCCAGCCCGCTGCAGGAGCTGAGACCTCCGTCGTCAGAATCTGACCCGTCCGGGAGCCAGGCGTCATCGCGTCCGGCCAGGCAGCGGCAGTCACAAAAAGGGTCGTTCCGTCCGGGCCTCCCAGGGTGCAGGCGAAGCAGCCAAGCTCGGAGCTCACGGTCTGCAACACCTCTCCGCCCTCGCGTACCCGTACGCAGCGGCAGCCCGGTACCTCCGCGAACCAGACCGCACCCTCGGCGTCAATGCAGATGCCGTCTGGAGCGGCGCCGTCGAGTTCTGCCCACAGGCGAGGCTCGGAAAGGTCGCCATCCGGTGCAATGTCGTACGCGGTCAGCACCCCCCCGTACGACTCAGCCACGATCAACGTCGAGTTGTCAGGCGTGATGGCCATGCCATTCGGGAAGGACAGCCCCTCGGCAACTTGGCGGGCTGATCCGTCGGGGCCGACCAGGGCGATCAGACCTGGAGCGAATTCACCTTCGGGAAAGTCGAAGCCGATGTTGTTCAGGTACGTGTTGCCCCGGCCATCGGTCACGATGTCGTTCCACGGCTTGGTGGAAACGGCTCCCAGGTCGGCGTACGTGCTCAATGTTGCATCCGGTTCGCGGACCAGCAGCCGGTCGCCGGCAACAACCAGCAGCCGACCGTCTGGCAGCCGATCGAGGCAGAACGGAATCGCATCGATACGGCTGATCACCTCATGCCTGCCGTCGAGGTCTACAGCAATCACCTCACCAGCACCCCAGTCGGCGAAAACGAGCCGGTCGTCATGCCAGCGTGGAGATTCCACCAGAACCAGATCACTGAGCAAAGTGTGAAAGTCGGACATGATGAATAAGACCTTCTCCGAACTCCGAAATCATCGGTTCCGCGCACCGCAATAGCTGCCTGACCCTTTCTCCCAGTACACCCGTTCGCCGCTCAGAAAGTGCGGGCATATTACATTGCTGAATCGATTGAGAAATGCAACTGGCCCGCACTTCCCGCCTTCCAACGAACTGAACGGACGCGGAAGGGATCTAGTCGCGGGCGGTCTCGCCAGGGAGGTCAAGCATCTGCTGCAGCGCAGCCTTGGCGTAGCGCTCAGTCTCGGGGTCGACGGTGATCTGGTTCACGACGTGCCCCTGGGCCAAGTTCTCCAACGCCCAGACCAGGTGCGGCAGGTCAATCCGGTTCATGGTGGCGCAATAGCAGACGTGCTGCTCGAGGAAGACGACCTCAAGATCAGGATGATCATGAGCAAGGCGCTTCACCAGGTTGAGCTCGGTGCCGATTGCCCACTTCGATCCAGGCTCGGCCTGCCGGATGGTCTTGATGATGAACTCGGTGGATCCGATGAAGTCGGCCTTCAGCACGACCTCGTGTTGACACTCGGGGTGTACCAACACATTGACCCCAGGGATCCGTGCGCGTACGTCGTCGACGGCTTGTTCGGTGAATCGTCCGTGCACCGAGCAGTGACCCTTCCACAAGATCATCGTTGCTGCTTGCAGTTCATCGACGGTGAGGCCGCCGTTGTACTGATGCGGGTCATAGACGACACAATCGTCCAGGCTCATGCCCATTTGCAGTACTGCGGTATTGCGGCCGAGATGCTGATCGGGGAGGAAGAGCACCTTCTCGCCGCGACGCAGAGCCCACTGCAGCACCGACTTGGCGTTGGAGGAGGTGCACACTACGCCGCCATGCTTGCCACAGAAAGCCTTGATGTCGGCCGAGGAGTTCATATACGTCACCGGCACGGTGAGGTGCGCCACGCCGGCGTCGGCGAATACATCCCA
Organism: Propionibacteriaceae bacterium; assembly: GCA_021323255.1. Classification (GTDB taxonomy): domain Bacteria; phylum Actinomycetota; class Actinomycetes; order Propionibacteriales; family Propionibacteriaceae; genus Microlunatus. The sequence goes on from JAJTCL010000155.1 coordinate 5,246, forward strand.
GGCATCCTCGACCTGGGCGAGCCGGGCCATGTCAGCCATCGAGCATCCGGCAGCCAGGTCGGGCAAGATCACCTTCTGCTCAGGCGCCGTCAGGATGTCGGCCGATTCGGCCATGAAGTGCACGCCGCAGAAGACGATGAATTCGGCATTCGGGCGGGCGGCTGCTTCTCGGGCCAACTTGAAGGAGTCGCCGGTGACATCGGCAAACTGGATGACCTCGTCCCGCTGGTAGTGGTGACCGAGGACGAACAGCCGGTCGCCCAGGGCGGCCTTGGCTCGCCTGGCCCGCTCCACCAGGGCCGGATCGGACGCCGGCGGCAGATCGCCTGGACACTCGACACCACGCTCGGATCGCGGGTCGGACTGCCGCCCGAGAACGAACAGCGACAGCGGGGTCCCAGAGCTGAGCGGGGTGGACGTGGGGGAGCTCGTCACGTAACAAATGTACTCATTGCGCGCGTCGGACCCGAGCTCACGACGACGTGCTAACAGGTCGTACGCAGATTTTCCGACCCGGGTGCCGTGGGCCAGACCAAGAAGGCGACAGAATCGACTGTGCGGATCGTGATCGCAAGCGACTTCATCGGCAGGCTCTCCTCGCGACGGGCCGGTGAGATCATTGCCTCGGGCTGGTCACCGGGTGCTGAGGTATCGGTGCTTCCCATCGGAGATGCCGGGGCTGGCTTTGCCGCGGCGTACGCCGAACTCGCCGGCTTCACGACCTCAACTCAGGAGGCCAACGGCCTCATCGTGACGACTGGGCATGGATCCGACACAGGTGTCGTGCAGGTCCTTGGACCGAAAGGCGGTCAGGGGATCCCCTACCAGCAGTCATCCCGAGCGATCGGCGACGCCATCGCGGATTGCCTCCGCAGCAGTCCACTGGGACGGCTCATCGTCGATCTGGCCGGCCTGTGGGTCCATGACGCCGGGGCCGGCTTGCTGGCTGCGCTGGGCGCCACCGCAGATCGGCCCCTCGATCGAGGCGTCGCTGGACTCAATGGACTCAGTGAGGTGAACCTTGCACCTGCCCGGACGCTGCTGGATGAGATCGAGTTGATCGGCGTCGTGCCCGCTGCACAACTCGGCCAGCCATTACTGGGCTTACGCGGCATCACCTCTCTTGCTGGTCGGGAAGCGGAGCCGGATCCCGAGCTGATGCTCCGAACCGACGCCGCCCTGGAAGCATTTGCCCGGCAAGCCTCCCCAACCTATGCTGCGGCGCCAGGAGCAGGAGCTTGCGGCGGCTTGGGGTTCGCGGTGCTCGCACTGGGCGGGC
>JAJTCL010000479.1 GCA_021323255.1 Propionibacteriaceae bacterium
AGCTCGTAACCCTCGATCAGCTTTTCACCAATACCACCGTCAATCGCGGCCATCGCAGCCTCAGGTGAAACATGACCTGGGAAAGTCTGGACGATCCACTGAACACGCCGCTCGACGCCCTCCCGGGTCCTCGGCTCAATAGAACCAGGTAGCACCCGCACATCAATCTGATCGCGAAGATCCGCGCCACGGAAGTCCTCGATGTTCTCCCAGCCGTGCCGGCCGCGAATCGAAATCAGCCGGGGCTCGGTGTAGTAGTGCTGGACAAGCTGGAGGCAGTGACGCATCAGCGAGCTGTGCCAGTCCACGAGATCCATCAGGAACGACTGCCAGCGCTGACGTGACTGCTCGACGCTAGCGGTGATCGCCTTGGCGGACTCCACCCCTTCGGGCAGCTCGTCGGCGGCGGCAATCACCTGCATGTCGCGAAGGGCCTCTTCCTTCATCTGCGACAGCTCGGGCGGGATCGGTGGCACGTCGCGCCACTGCGGGACCATGCCGTTGATCGGGATGACCGTGTAATAAGCCCCGGGCTCGTCGGTGAACTTGACCTTGTTCGCCATCGGCGGGCCGATGATCTGAGGGTTCAGGGCAAGCTGAGCCCACGCGATCTGCTGGTTCGTCGCCCGGTTGTACGTACGCTGCGCGTCGAGCATGTGAACCACCATGCCCCGGTCGCGGTCGCCGTCCGGGTCGATCGTGAACGTCAGCGGGTGAAGCGCCAGCCCGTCATAGCCGTAGGTGGCACAGGGGTAGGGCTCCTCCGGGAGAATGACCCGAGTGTTAGCGATCACCAGGCGCCGGCCCTGCTCGTACTTCGCCGAGGGGCGCTCCAGGTACTCGGTCACCATCACCAGGTTCGAGGAGGCCGGCTTGGCGGAGCCTGAGCCCAGAGTCTCGAAGGAGGCTGCGTCAGGCTGAAGCGGGTGCTTGTCGTCCCGGATGAACCCGGGCATCGCCATGACCTCGTCAATCGAGCGCGCCTGCACGATCACGTGCCACTTGGACTCGAAGAAGTCCACGCCCTGCTCCCAGCCAACTTCGTTGCCGGTGAAGGTGCGGACCTTCACGTCGCCGACGCCCATACCGTTCTCCAGGTACGGACCCACCGTCGCGTCCCAATACGGCATCGCAAACCCGCCGTCCATCACGAGGGCACTGGTGACCACCTTCTTGGCGGTCCGGCGGAACAGCCACTTGTGAAAGCCGTACAACGCCACCTTGGTGGACAGCCGGGCGGCCGAGATGTCCTCCGGGTCGGTGGTCGTCGGCGTGTTGTCATAGGCGGGGATCCGCTGCGTCGCGGCGCTGATCTTGCCCTCGACCAGGGGGTGGATCAGGTTCCGCGTCGTGCGCGGACGGTGGCTCGGCTTCTCACCAACCACCGTGCCGGTCTTGACCAGGTAGCCGTCGCCCGTCCGGTCCACGTACTGATCGCCGCGCCAGAAGGAGAGGCATTCGTTGCGCTGGTTCTGACCCTCGCGGATCTGGGCCTTGGCGCGCTCGATGCGCTCTGTGACTTCTCGGGGCGCCTCAATGGGCTTAGCCATTCACTTCCTGCTGCTGGTCTAGTGCGTCCATGAGGCTCTGCTGGTAGGAGATAAAGGCGCCGTCGTCCTCAAAGGGCAGGTACGGAGCGACATCGGTGGACTGCGCGGCGTGCATGGCGACGGCGGTCTCGGGGGCCTGAAGTCGCTGGTAGAGCTGCGCCCTCTCTGAGGCGTCTCTCGCGTCGCGTGCGGCCACGTAGCGGGTGAAGACGAACAAGGAGCCGGCGTGCCACCGCCGCCAGTGAAAGCGCTGTAGTGGGCCGCGACGCGGGTGGCGCCGATGGCGTAGTCGAACGTGGCGCCGTACTGCACCTTGACCATCGCGCTCTGTCCATACGTCGTGCGCAGCAGGCCGCTCGTGGCAATCGTGTTGAACGTCGTCGTCGTCGCCCCATTGACCGCATACGTGCTCGCGAGCCCCGAGTTGACCGATGTGCCGTCCACGTAGTAAGTGACCGTCGTACCGTCGCTCTCCACGTGGAGGAGCCGCCACACGTCACGGTAGTCCGCGTCGGGCGCGCGCAGTTCGTTGCTGCCGTTGTTGGCGTTGCGCATCCAGAACGACAAGCGCCCTGTGGTGCCCGATGTCTTGAACCCGAACAGTGGCCCCGCCGATCCGTTGTTCGCCTCGGCGTACCACCACTGGTTATCCCCGGCCGCAGCGTTGACCTTGACGACACACATGATCGTGAATGCGGGCTGGTTGCTGGTTCCGCTCGCGACGCCCGAACCTGTGCCAGTGTGTCCGTCGTTGTTGGTCCCGTCCTCGCCGAAGCTAATGGCCGTATCGGACGAGCCGGTGAGTCCGCCGGTGACGCCGTAGGTGGGGGTCCCCTGCACGGTGCTGATACTGACGTTATCTGAACCAAGATCGGCGAGGCTGCCGCTTGACTCATTCATCTTGTAGAACCTGCGCGGGCTATCCGCCAGGATCTCTGACGCGAGACTCACGGAATATTGATCGTCGTGCCGACCGGGAAGTTCAGGTTCAGGTTCGTGACCCGCGTTACTGACGCCCTGGCCGTTCTGCCCTCGTCAGCGATCGTCTGCTGAATCTGGGCGTTCGTCGTCGTCGGCTCAAACTGGAACATCTTGGAATGCAGCTTGGCCTCAAACGCGGTGTCGGCCGAGTCGTAATAGCCGATTTCCGCCCACAAGCGGAGGCCGGACGGATCTTTCTGGACGGGGGATTCGAGTCGTGCGATCCAGGCCATTACTTGTAAAGGAGGTTGATGACGAGTTCGTTGGCGGCGACGGCGCCCGTGTCCGAGTCAGCCACGCCAGTGGTGATCGCGAAGGCGATACCCGTACCGAAGGTCACACCGTTGGTGAACTCCACATTGGCGCCAGCGCCGGCCGTGTTCCCCGGGATGAGGACGGTCATTACCGGCGTGTCGGTGCCGACCGTGGGGGCCGAGGCCTTGTTGTAGAGCTTCAGGTAACGGGCCGCAGCGTTCGTGTTGGAGATGAACCACCCGAATACCTGGCCGGCGGAACCCTTCGCGCTCGTGGCGTTCGTGGAGGCGGCGGAGATCACGCGCGAGATAGACAAGCCCCCGGCCGTCTGCGGGTCGAGCCCCACCTTGCCCACCGTGTTCGTCCCGGAGGGGATCGCGGAGGCGATGTCCACGTCGCCGATGTTGTTCGTACCGGCCGGCAGTGCGGCGACCACGTCGACCTGAACCTCTGAGCCAGCGACGGCGCCGGCCAGCGTGCCCGTGTCACCGTCGATCGTCGTGAGAAGACCCTCCACGCCGTCCAGGT
>JAJTCL010000156.1 GCA_021323255.1 Propionibacteriaceae bacterium
CCGATGGGCAAGCGTGGCATGGTGCTCGTCGGGGGTGGATCGCTCATTCAAGGTAGCGACGAGTTCTACCCGGAGGAGCAGCCGATCTGCGAGGTTGCCCTCGGCGACCTCTGGATAGATATCCACCTGGTGACCAACGCCGAGTTCCGGCGGTTTGTCAAGGACACGGGTCACGTAACGGTCGCGGAGCAACCCCCCGACTCGGCGGACTTCCCCGACGCTGACCCGAAAGATCTCGTTCCGGGCTCGCTGGTGTTCACGCCGACACCTGGGCCAGTTCCGCTCGACGATTGGCAGCGATGGTGGCGCTGGCAGCCCGGGGCCGACTGGCGTCACCCGGACGGACCAGGCAGCTCACTCAACGGCCGGGACCGGCATCCGGTGGTGCACGTCGCTCACGATGACGCAATTGCCTACGCGGCCTGGGCCGTTAAGCGCCTGCCCACTGAAGCTGAGTGGGAGTACGCCGCCCGGGGCGGGCTGGTCGAGGCCCGCTACCCATGGGGTGATGACTTCATGCCGCGCGGCCGGGTGATGGCCAATACTTGGCACGGCGATTTTCCCTGGCGCAACGAACTCCCGAAGAAGAATGGGATGACAACGCCCGTCGGCAGCTACCCGGCCAACGGCTACGGACTTTTTGACGTCTCCGGCAATGTGTGGGAGTGGACTGCGTCGGCATGGACCGCCTCACATGCCCAGATGCACATCGACGCGCAGGCGGCGCCCTCCTGCTGTGCTCCCGTTAAGCGCACCGAGAGCACCCGGTTCGTCACCAAAGGAGGGTCACACCTGTGCGCGCCCAGCTACTGCCACCGTTATCGGCCGGCCGCTCGGCAAGGCCATGCCATCCGCAGCACCACTGGGCACCTGGGTTTCCGCTGTGCAGCTGATCCGTGAGTCGGAGCAGCCCGTTTCACCTCGGCGCGGAGTTAGAGGGTCCTCAACTGGTTAGTTGCGCGGATCCACAGGGTCTTCAACCGGCATCTCCTGGCCCACTGGGCTGTGGCGATGTCGTAGTAATCGGGCGTTTCCGCGCCGCCGGGGGGTACAACTCGTCGAGGGCTTCGACCATGAACCCGCTTTCGCGGAGGAGGCGAATCCAGTCGCCATGACTTGGATGGAATTCGATCCCGCCGCCAGGCCACTTCGTTCTGGACATCCCTTAGGGGCCGCAGCAGGCGATCCCCTGAGTGCCAGCCGTCCTCGGGCACGCGCACCGTCACCTAGACGCTGTTGGTCAGGAACACGAGGAGTCCACAGGGCCGGAGAAGCCGAGCCGCCTCGGCGACGCAGCGTTGAGGGTGCACAATATGCAGGTCGCGTACTCGCTGACGGCGGGGTCAAAGTAGCCATCCGGGACGGTGACATTCTCGGCGTTGGCCTCGACCAGCGGGAAGGGCAGACCGAGGTGCTCCTGCGAGCGTCGGGATCCTGCTGGTCGCCGATGTCGTCGGCGCACCCATCTGGATAGCCGTCATCGTCAGCACCGTGTTGTTGACCGTCTACAGCTTCTTTGCGGGCTGACGCGCCGGGCTCGCCCTCGGGGTAGCCTGCCGAGCGCTTCCGTCGGTGCGGCGCTGGGAATCTTGATCATCATGATGAAAGTTCTGGCCTGTACTGACGTCGTCGTGCCACCCCAGCCTTGGCCGCCAGCATGGCGATGCGCGGATTGTTCGTCGGCCTGCCCACCTGACGTAGATCGTCTCCGGTTGATGGGTGGGTTACTGGCGGGCGAAAGCCGCGCGGGCTTCGGCGGCCAGGTCCACGAAGGGTTCGCCGCTGACGTCGATGAAGACGTTCTTTATGGTGCCGCCGAGGAACGGCCAGGGCGATTCGCCTGCGTAGTCGTGGGCGACCGGCTCGGCCCCAGAGCGTCCGACGACCAGGCCGCCGCCGCCGAGTCCGAACTTGCCGGGCTGGGTCCGGATCGTATCCTCACCGACCTTTTGGTCGCGGATATAGAGGCTGAGCGTGCCCTGGGTGGGCATCGTGTCGCCTTGCCGGTCGAAGGAGGCAGACAAGACGAGGTGGCCGCTCGGGATCCTCTCGTCGGACTCGACGATTTGCTCCAGCTCACCGATGAAGTTGTAGACGTACGTGAGCCTGCCATCCTTCACGTAAAGGGCGTGGCCGCCGAACCGCGAGCCCTGGGAGAAGATGACGCCGCCGGCTTCGGGTGTCTCGATGTCCATCTCGGCGGCGATCGTGTAGGAGCGGTTCCGGATGTTGGGAGTAACCGACTCAGGCACCTCCGCCCCACGAGGGAAGTAGACATAGCGAGAGCGCGGCTTGGAGAGCTGGGGCCGTTCGGTGGTCAGAATCTCAACCGCGCCGCGCGACTCAAGCGGCAGCGCCTGGTACTTCCCCGCTTCGGCCCACCACAGAGCCATCAGCTCCTGCAGTTTCTCGGGGTACTGTTCGGCTAGATCGCGACACTCGCTGGGATCTGCCTGGGTATCGAACAGTTCCCATCTCTGCTGGTGGAAGTCGCCCCAGGAGTCAGGCGCCGCGGGCACCGCGGTCGCGGCCTTCCAGCCCTGATGCCAAATCGCCCGGGTGCCGAGCATCGAGTAGAACTGTGTCTGCTTCTGCGTCGGCCCATCGGCATTGTCAAAGCTGGACTTGAAGCTGACACCCTCCAGCGGCTTTTGGGTGTAGCCGTTGACAAGGTCGGGCAGCTCAACGCCCAGACACTCCAACAGCGTCGGCACGATGTCTACCGCATGGCAGTACTGGCGCCGCAGCCCGGCGGCCCCGGCAATGCCGTCAGGCCACGAGACGATCATGGGGTCGGCAGTGCCGCCCTCGTAGTTGGAGTAACGCTTCCACATCTTGAACGGCGTGTTGAATGCCCACGCCCAGCCGTTCGGGTAGTGGTTGAAGGTGCTTGGTCCGCCGAGCTCGTCGAGGTACTTGAGGTTCTCCTCGATCGTGTCAGGGACGCCGTTGAAAAACTTGTTCTCGTTCACCGAGCCGTTCGGGCCACCCTCCCCTGAGGAGCCATTGTCGGAGACGAGCACGATGATCGTGTTGTCGAGCTGGCCGCTCTCCTCCAGGTAGTCCAGCAGCCGCCCCAGTTCATGATCGGCATGGCTGAGGAACCCGGCGAAGACCTCCGCCATCCGCGCGAACAGCCGCTGTTCGGCGTCGGAGAGTGAGTCCCACGGTCGCACTGTGTCGAGCTCCGACCACGGCTTGCCGTCGTGGCTGGTCGTCTCGGTGTACGGGTTGATCGGGGACAGCTCCGCCCCTTCGGGGATGATCCCCAGCTGCTGCTGCCGCTGGAACACCTGCTCGCGGTAGGCCTCATAACCCATGTCGAACTTGCCCTGGTACTTGTCCGCCCAGTCTTTCGGCGCGTGATGTGGCGCGTGCGCGGCACCGGGGCAGTAGTAGAGGAAGAACGGCTTGTCCGGCGCGATCGCCTTCGCATCTTGGACGAACTCGATCGCCTTGTCGGTCAGATCGACGGTGAGGTGATAGCCGTCCTCGGGCGACTTGGGCTGCTGAACGGGATGGTTGTCATAGACCAGATCGGGATACCACTGGTTCGTCTCGCCGCCGAGGAACCCGTAGTAGCGCTCGAAGCCACGCCCAAGCGGCCACTGGCGCTTCGACGAGGCCAGGTTCATCTCGTCCTCGGCGCACAGGTGCCACTTCCCGACGTGGTAGGTGTTCCAACCCCGGTCGTTCAGTACCTCGGCGATGTTCGCGCACTCGAACGGGATGTGCCCGTTGGCGTTGGGGAACCCTGAGGTGGCCTCGGTGATGCACGCCAAGCCGTTGGTCGTGTGGTTGCGCCCCGTCAGCAGACTGGAGCGGGTTGGTGAACACAACGCGGTCGTGTGGAAGTTGGTGTACGTCAGTCCCCGCTCCGCGACCCGGTTGATGTTCGGCGTCTCGATCAGTCCGCCATACGGCTCCATCGCTGAGAAGCCGACATCGTCAAGCACGACGTAGACGACGTTTGGAGCCCCTTCCGGCGCGATGGGCTGCGTGTACGGCTCCCAATCCGGGACCGAATCCTTGATGTCAATGTTGACAACACCCTTAAACGGACGAGCCACGACAAACGCCTCCTACATCGACTTTCGATGATCATCGCAAGGTGCCCCACCGCTCGCATCACCCAGACTGGGTGAAGCTGGCGGGGGAAGTCCTGCGCGCATCAACCTGTCGCAAGCGACACCCCGCGCCGGGCTCGATTGACCTCAGAACAGGTCACTCGCCATCCCCAAATCGGGGAAGGGAACTACTACCCGCACTCGGCCATTGCGTTATCAAAGCTGTCACCGCTGCACCTTCTCCAGCGTGTGGCTGGCCATCAAGACCCGGCGGTGACGAGCCGTTATCTTCACCCGGATCACCAGGCCGTGCTCGATGTGGGGGCTTCGTACTCGCGCTGGTGGGCCCAATCTGGGCCCAACTCCCCGGCGCTGAGACTAGTGGAGGATGGGCCTGTGGCCGGATGAACGCGGCTCTGATCAGGTGTGATAATCCGACATTGACTTGTCGGGCTGGCGAGATTTGAACTCGCGACCCCTTGACCCCCAGATCGGGTGTCGATGGTTGTCGCGCCTGAACCACTTATCGCTGGTGTCCATCGTTGACCGTTGAGGTGCACTGAGTGCGGCGGGCGTGGTCCGTAGTTGGTCCGTAGTTTCGCCGCGTTCTCATGGCGCCCTCGTGATTGGCGATGGATCAGCACGTACCGGCCCAAGACCGCCCAGGCAACGGATATACGCACTCGCAAAGGCGATCGTCCGGGCTTTGCAACCGGGCAATGGCCGCAGCCACCGATGCGAATCGGGAGGACGAACCGCGCTCAAGGCTGTCCAAGGACTGTCAGCGAAGCAACGCCAGATTATGGATCTCGGAGACGAGGGAGTGAAGCGGCCCAAACCGGATGAGGGATCGGATAATGACACTGACGCCAAAGGTTAACCCGCAGACTGGCCCGCTATGCCAGCCTTGATCGTCCTAGCACGGAGGCCGAGATGCCAATCTGTAAGCCCTATCACAACACAGTTCGACAGTTTGTCGATGGCGAATACAGCGAAGGGGGTAGAAGCAGATACATCCGACACCCCTCCTACGCAAAGGGGCCCTCAAATTACATTCGTTCGTTCCTATTGATCCAGAAGGATCTCGAGACTCTGTTTGACTACGTCGAGCCCAGCTGACCAGAATCTCAATACGTACTCCTTCCGGCTATATGAGCTATCGCTCCGCTGTTGCACTGAAGTCGAAGCGAACTTCAAGGAAATCTTCCGAGCCAATACTTACATTGGCAGGTACGACATGACGCACTATGTGAAAATCGATCAATCCCACTATTTGTCGAGATATGAAATCAAAATGCCGTACTGGTTAACGATCACTCCGCTGATCTGGGGTGTTTGCGCTGCTTGGCATTGAAGCGCGCTTTCTTCTGACGATTCCCGCACGTGTTCATGTCACACCATTTGCGGGTGCGACTTTGGCTGGTGTCGAAGAAGGCGGCTTGGCAGGTTGGTGATGCACACAAGGCCAATTTTCCGTCTCGTTCGCCTGCAATGATGCTGATCGCATCGGCGGCGATCACGCTGAGGGCATCTTCCACGCAGGAAGCCGAGCTGAGCCGCCATTGCCGCTTACCCTCGGGCGTCAGGATCGCAGCGGCCCGACCCTCAGCGCTGCAGTCATTGATGACTTGGACAGCAGATGCAGGGAGAGCGTTCTGGATCGCGGCCGCTGTCGCGGCGACGTGAATCGACTCCCTCAGTTCCCGAGCGAGGTCGAGCTGGGCAGTGGTGCAGGAGTCCACAGCGAGGCCGTTCACTGCCAGCCAGTCGACGAGTCGGTGCGGCGTGGGAATGCGCTCCACAGCGTTGCCATGACGCTCCGTCAGAGTCGCCGTGAAGCTGGTCGCTAGCACCTTACCGAGGCGAAAGTCAGGGAACCCAGCACGCATGGAACCACCTTAGCTGGTTGCACACTGCCATGATGACATGCTAGAACTGTCTTAGCCGGTTCGTGATAGTTCGTAGCCGGTTCCGCGATGGCCAGGAGGTCTCATGCCCCGTCCAACCAGCGACGTGCAAGCATTTGAAGCCCACGCAACTGACGCTGACCTCGACGATCTGCGCGCGCGATTAGCCGCGGCGCGGCTACCGGAGGCCGAGACGGTCTATCGCGCCGCGCCCGACCCTCGCCGATGGGAACAGGGCGTTCCTCTCGCCGACCTCGTCGATGTCGTGAACTACTGGCGCACCGGGTACAAGTGGCGGTCGTTCGAAGAGCGCCTTAACCGTATCGGCCAGTTCCGCACGACCATTGATGATCTGGGAATCCACTTCCTGCACCGCCGATCCGCGCGCGCAGATGCCACTCCTCTGATCTTGACGCACGGCTGGCCAGGCAGCATTGCTGAGTTCATCGATGTAGTAGACGAGCTGGCAGATCCGAAAGATGCAGACGC
>JAJTCL010000003.1 GCA_021323255.1 Propionibacteriaceae bacterium
TGATCGGTTTCCATCGAGCTTTGACGGGTTGGCCATCGTCACTTAGCACGAGCGCTCCATGGTAGATGCGCAGGCCCGCGATCCGCGGAGCGAGTAAGAGCCCTCTAAGCGTGTTTCTCCGCCAGGGGACTGTACTTGTGGTAGCTATGCCGCGCGCATTAAAGCTGCGGCAGATGCTCGTTAGAGATTCACCGGCGAGAACCCGGTTCTCGGCCTCTTGGATGATCTTGGCTTCGGCAGGCCGGACAGTTACCCGGTCATCGTCAAATCCGTAGGCTCTTTTGCCACCGCCGCCGTACATGCCCTGCTCTGCGAGTTGCCGTTGCTTGCGAGATTGCCGGCGGCTCATGTCCATGCTGGACTTATTAGCAAATGCCACCATGACCCGGGCCAGGGTGCGGCCATCCGCAGAACCAAGGTCAATATCACCTTGAACGGTGGCGAACACTCCAGGCCGATTGTCGTACAACTTAATTGCTCGCTCAAGATCGACGGGCTGGCGGGCTAGGCGGTCAAGATCGTAAGCAACAATCCCATTTATGAGCCCGGCCTCGAGGTCTACCATCATGCGTTCGAACTCAGGCCGGATGATGTTGGTCTTGTAGGCGCTCACGGAGTTGTCACAGGCGACGTAGGCAACGTCCCAGCCGCGCAGACCCGCAAGAGCACGGCAGTCTTGCTCCTGGCGCCCAACGGCCAGGCCGCGTCCCTCTTGATCGTCAGACACACGGGTGTAGACAGCTACCCTCACGCGGCTAGGGTACCTTGTCAGCGGTTTGCGCAGCTCAACCGCTGGGTGGTCGAGGAGGTGCTGGTAGCGATCAGCGTCTACCAGCGCCGCAGCCTGGCGCAGCATGGACGCATCGCTATCCCCACCGCAGTGCGCTCAGTCCGGGTCCAGCACCCCGATCCGGAGGTGGCCGAGGTAGCCGTGCATGTCGCGATCGGGAAACGATCGGCTGCCATGGCGTTCCGGTTAGAGGCCGTGGGCGACCGCTGGCTCTGCACGGCCTTGGAGCTCGGCACTCGATGGAGTCGGCCTTGATGCCGGTATAGCGGTGACTCAGCTAGCCCACGAGCGAAGATTGGATGGAGTACTGCCCGGCGTGGTACATGTGGCGGCCGAACTCAACGAACTGGCCAACATCGTCGTACGCGAGGCGGTCCACGGCCAGGCATGCCGCCGGTGTCTCCTCATCCAGGAGCTCGGCTTCCTCCTCCGTCATCAGCCGGGCAGAGATCTGCTGATGGGCGATTTTGAGATTGACGCCGAGGGACCGCAGGCAGGCATAGAGGCCCTTGCTCTGCATGTCGGCCTCGGTGATCTCGAAACGGGTCGGCAGGTAGTTCGTGAGAATCGCGAGCGGCACGTCGTCGGCCAGCCGCAGCCTTCTGATCTTGATGAATTCTGTGTCGACAACGGCTGCAGCGTCAATGACATCTCGGATGTCCTGATCGAGCGCGCCGATAGAGAATTCAAGCAGCCGGGTGCTCGGCGTCTTGCCTGCCTTGGCAATGTCCTCATTGAGACTGCTGAGCGCCTCAGTTCGCCGGAACTGTGAGCGCACGACCTGGGTGCCTACCCCCCGTTTGCGTACCAGCAGGCCCTTCTTGACCAGCTCCTGAATCGCCTGACGCGCCGTGGGCCGCGAGAGCCCGAGCCGGCTGGTGAGCGACAGCTCGTTCTCGAGGCGATCACCGGGCGCGAGAGCGCCAGTGTTGATGGCGTGCTCGATGGCCTGCGCGACCTGGTAGTAGAGGGGGACAGGTGAGTTGCGCTCGAGGGTGATGTCGAGCTCGCGCACCGGGGGCGCCTCTGTCATGCACGAAGCATAAAGGCCTGAATGGCAGTTCAATAGAGACAGGCGGGATTTTGTCAGAACAAATTCATCGAGCGAGATTGATCCAACGGTGGCTCAGTGCTGACTCGGCCATCGCCTCAATTACTTCGGCCGCATAGAGCGCGTCCTCGACGTTTGCTCCATGCGCCTTGCCCGTTGCGATCGACTGGACGAGTTGATGGGCTTCCACGATCTTGAGGTCGTCGTAACTCATCGCGATGCCCGCGGCGGGCTGGAACCGAGCAAGATCACCGTCGCCAGGTGCCACGTAGTGAGTGAGGAAGGATGCGTTCTGGTAGTCCTGATCGAGGCACAGCTGCAATTCCCCCATCCGCCGGAAGTCCCAGGAGAGCGCGCCTCGAGAGCCGTGCACGTCGATGCCATAGCTGCACTGCTCGCCAATCGAGGCTCGGCTGGACTCCAGTATCCCGAGGGCGCCCCCGCGAAAGCGCAGCAGTGCCGCCGTGTAGTCCTCGTTCTCAACAGCGCCCATTGGGCCGCCCGGTGCGCGAGAGAAGTGGGACGCCGCGACGCTCACCTGGGGCCGCTGGGGGATGAACGTGGCGGAGGCACAGATCAGGTCGGCTATGTCGCCCACGAGATAACGACCGAGGTCGACACCGTGGCTGGCCAGGTCGCCGAGGACCCCGGAGCCGGACCACTCAGACATGAATCGCCAGGTCAGCGCACCTTCCGGGTGCGCGGCGTAGTCGGCAAGCAGCCTGATGCAGACGTGGTTGATTCGGCCAAGACGGCCGTCGGCGATCAGCTGCTTGGCCATTGCGACTGCCGGTACATTGCGATAGTTGAATCCGACCGCGGATTGGACCTTGTTGGCACGCACGGCATCGCTGATCGCTCGAGTCTCCGCAGCGTTGCGCCCGGCGGGCTTCTCCACCCAGAGATGTTTCCCGGCCTCGGCGGCGGCGACCGCTACCTCACGATGGATGAAATTCGGACCGGTCACGCTTACGACCTTGATGTCGTTTCGTTCAATGAGGTCACGCCAATCCGTATAGGCCTCGCCAAACCCGAAGGTGTCGATAGCGCTGGCCAGTCGATCATCTCCTGCGTTGTCGGCCACGGCCGCTAGGGCCGGCCTCAGCGCCGCCTCGGGATAATGCTGGCGCAGCCTCGCGTACGCGCGTGCATGCGCCTGACCCATCCACCCCCAGCCCACGATGCCGACCCTCAGGACGGGCCAGTCTTCGCCGATGTGGTTGTTCGCCATTAGGGACCTCCGCTCCAATTAACGGCGTCACCATGATGGCCGCCCGCGTGGGCTTCCATGCCGGCGGGCATGGGCTGGAATTGCAAAAGACCATATCGCGATATATCTTGATAGAGTCGTTGAGAGGAGAAATACATGCGACACGGAACTCGACACGGAGATTTTGAGCGCCGGCGTGAGGCAGGCCGGGAGGGTGAGCCGCGCAGTAAGGCCGATCCCTGGAAGGAGCAGCAGCACCCCCACGGCCACCGCGGACGAGGGGGACGAGGCGGGCCTGGTCGTTACGGCCGCGGACGCGCCCAGCGGGGCGATGTGCGGACAGCCATCTTGTTGGTGCTAGCCGACCAGCCAATGCACGGCTACCAAATCATGCAGGCGATGGGTGATCGCACCGGGGGCGCATGGCGCCCGAGCCCGGGGGCGGTCTATCCCACCATCGCACAGCTCGAGGACGAAGGCCTGGTGACGACTCAGGAGCAAGGTGGGCGCCGGTTGGTGACCCTGACTCCTGAGGGCAGCGCGTACCTGGAGGAGCGCAGCGCTCGGCTGGGCGACCCGTTCGCCGACTTCGCCGGGCAGCCTTCCCGGCCCGACTTGAGGGAAGGGATGCAGGAACTGCAGGCCGCAGCACGGCAGATCGTTACCAGTGGCAGTGCGGCGCAAATTGACGCAGCCGCCCAGGTGCTCGCGCAGGCGAGGCGCTCGCTGTATTTGATCCTGGCAGGGGAGCCGGACGAGGCGAGTGACTGAGCCCTCTCAACCGGAGACCTGATGGCGTTCATCGAGGTCAGGGGGAGAACAACAACACCAGGCCGGCGCAGGTGTAGCCGACCATCACCAACAGCAACGGCCACTGACCGCGGAGCGCGCGATCGGGCGGCAGCAGGGTGACGGCCTTCTCGTGTGCGCAGACGATGCCGAGCACATGACCGCCGACAATCGCAGCCAGCTGGACCAGAGCGATCGCTGTGGGGTAGTTGAAGATCGCGGAATTCACTCCCATCTCCGCCGAGCCGAAGACATTCCAACCGCGGCCCAGCGGGTCGGAGAAGTTGATCGCCGTGCGTTGCCCTTCGACGATGAGCAACGTCGCATAGTGGGCCACCACGTAACCCAGCACGATCGGTAGCAGGGACCCCACCATCAGCCGCGGATATGCCGCGGCTGGCCGGCCTCCATAGCGACCCATCCAGGCGGCTGCGAGGCTGAAGCTGACGAACACGATGATGATCATCGCCAGCAGCCCGCCGGTTCCCCACATCACGGTGGGCACACTCGAGCTCTGCACGACACCGATCCACCAGCTGGTGTTGGCGAAGCTGTCGAACGCCGTACTGCCGAGCAGTGCTGCCACCACGGCAGTCGCGCCTGGGGGAGCGTGCCAGGCGTTCAAGCCGGCCAGCGGGTTGACCAGCCGCATCTGATCACCGACCCGCCGCCAGATCGACATCTGCGCAAGCGTGCTCGCGTAAGCCTCGAAGGGATCCGCCGCGCCGATCCAACGCTGGCCGAACACGATCGCCCCCAGCACCAAGATCACTAACCAGGCGAGTGCCCACAGCCGCAGCACCGCAAGTGTGGTCCGGTCTGGCTGGACCAGCTCGAGCCAGGCGAATCCGAAGATGCCGGCTGCCGCCGGCCACACGCCAACCTTGGCTGACAGGGCAACAAGACCTTGCCCCGGGTCGACGCGCGCCAGCGCACAGAGCCCGCGGTGGATGGTCCGCAGCGGGTTGGTTGCCCGCCAGAACTGTCCGAGGAGCAGTGAGATGGGGACCAGTCCGACCCACATCCAGACATAGACGAAGCCGAAGGCCGGGTTGGTGAGCAGGTCCTGGCCGGCTAACAGCGCGAGGAGGGCCCAGACATACGCGGCAAGGACCACCACCCGGGCGACCAGCCGGGTGACCGGATAGTCCACGATGGCGGTCAGCCGCGGCATCGGACGTCCGCCCACCCGGTCGAAGCGCGGCGCGCGCCAGGCAAAGATCAAGATGACGAAGGAGATCGTCAAGGCCAGCACCGCGCCGATGACAACGAAGGAGAACGGCAGCGGGAGGTCGTGCCGGGAGGCGATCCCGTGCAGCGGTACCAACATGAAGTGACTGCGCCGAGCTAGCGCGCGTTCAAGATCACGATGGTCTTCTCGAGATGGTGAGACTCCACTTCGAAGCTGCCCCGGCTGTCAAGGGTGAACGATCCCTTGGCCGGCTTGCCGGCCGGCACCGCCAGCTCATAGTCCTTCTCACCAAGGTGTGCATGGATCTCATCGGCGGTATCACTCATCACGTTCAAGATCACCTTTTGGCCCACCCGTACGTCGATCTTGTTTCCGTTCGGGACCGTCTTACCGCCGGCGATCTCGATGTTGATGGTCAGTGCGTACTCAGCATTGAGCGATGGCGACTGCGCCGGAACCGAGGTTGATGACGTCGCCGGTGGGGACGGTTCGCTGGGACCGCTGAGGGTCGCAGCTGGGCTTGCGGACGCCTCGGGTTCGGGGTTGCTGGTACAGCCATTCAGCAGCAGGCCGAGTGCCACCGCGCCCCCGATCACTGCACTTCTCGCCGGCATGCTCGTGTCCCTCTCCCTCAACTGTTGGGTGCTCGTGGCGCCGCCCAGGCCATGCACTCCCCGGCGGCCTCCGTCGTGCCATGATCCATCCATCCTCCACGAAGCGCGTCATGACGGGGTTCCGTGTGAGGGGGATACGCACTTGGCTGACTGGCCGTGGCTTCGGCGGTAGTACCGTAATTGCTCCGGGGATTGGCACCAGCAGGGAGGTTCCCATGCCGCAGCGGCTCACGCCTCTCGAGGTGTCGTTGCTGGCCCTGGACACGGCACATACTCCAGGCCACGTAGGTACCGTACACATCTTCGATCCCGGTCCCGAGGGCTTCGATTACGAACGGCTGATCGCGCTGATCCGCGAGCGACTCGCCTTCGTGCCGCGCTATCGGCAACGGGTGCGCGGGATCCCGGCGCGGTTGGCTGGACCAGTGTGGGTCGACGATGAGAACTTCGACCTCACCTTCCACGTGCGGCGGTCGGCGCTGCCCCGACCAGGCACCCTGATCCAACTGCAAGAGTTCGTCGGCCGAGTACTGGCCCGCCGATTGGACCGCTCGCGGCCCCTATGGGAGATCTACCTTATCGAGGGCCTGGAAAACGACCGGTTTGCGCTGCTGACCAAATCGCACCTGGGCCTCGTCGACGGAATCGACACAGTTGAGATCGGCCAGGTGCTGCTCGACTCGACCGCGCGAGCGCACACCATTCCGAGCGCTGGAGGAGATGAGGACTCTTGGCACCCTCTTCCCGAGCCGTCATCGTTGGAATTGCTCGCTGGGGCGCTGTTGGAGAGCGCGCAAGATCCCGCAATGGCGATGGAAAACTTTCGTGGAGCACTGACCAGTGCGCTCGGTGTCGCCGTTGCGGTTGGTGAAGCGGTAGGAGGTGTCGTCGGATCGGTGGGGGAGCTCGCTGCTGACGCACTGGGTGGAAGACGGCCAGCCTCCGACTCGCCATTGACCGGGCTGGTGTCCGAGCAGCGTCGCTTTGCGACCGTTGTCGCACCTCTCACCGATCTCCAGACAGTCCGCGAGCACCATCACCACACCATCAACGATGTGGTATTGGCCATGATCACTGGCGGGCTGCGCTCGTGGTTGCTGACCCGGGGCGAGTCGATCATCTCAGGAAGCTCGCTGACCGCGCTGGTGCCGATGAGCGTCACCGAGGACGACGCTGAGCCGACCTCCTTGGGCAGTCAGGTTGCGCCTCGTGTGCAGCGCTTGCCGATCGGAGAGCCGAACCCGCTGATGCGGCTGCATCAGGTCGCCTACGACACCCAGGCTCACAAGGACTCCGGGCGCGCAGTGGGTGCTCGCTCGCTCGCCGACATCGCTGGCTTTGCCCCGAGTACTCTGCACGCACTCGGGGTACGCACATCGACCGAAGTGGTGCGCAAGCAACACGACCTGGTGATCACCAATGTTCCGGGTCCGCAAGCAGCGCTTTACGCGGCAGGCGCTCGGCTCGTTGCCAGCTATCCGTTCCTTCCCCTGTCAGTCGGTCACATGTTGGCCATAGGAGCTACCTCCTACGACGGCGAGGTCTTCTTCGGTCTCACCTCCGACCGGGACGCCATCAGCGATCTTGACGTGCTCGCCCAATGCCTGCTCGATGCACTTGAAGAGCTCTTGGACACATCCGTCCGAGCGCCGAGTGCGCGTCAGCCAACGCGTAAGGCGTCCGCAGCGGCCCGGCGCGCCGCTGTGAAGAAGGCAGCAGCTCGGCAGGAAGCAAGGCGTAAAGCGGCTGGACTGAAACGGGCCGCCGTACGCAATGTGGTCTCTCGTGCTGCAGAGCTGGGTACCGGTTCCAGCACTCCAGGATCGACCAGCACGGTGAAATCAGCAACGCCAAGCGTGCCCGCAACTGGGCTCAGCATCGCCCAGCAGTCCATGCCCCCTAAGGCGGCCGCCGAGAATTCCCCTGCTGGCGAGACATCGAACATCTCATCAGCCGCTGAGCCTGGTCCATCCCCGGCCACGGCCGAGACACCCTCCAGCGGCGACTCCCGGGATACCTCCGCTGCACCGTGGTAGCACGCCAGGCGCCGAAATCTTCGATGGTCTTCATCCCGATGGTCTGGGACGAGGCAGCTGAACTTCGCTCGGGGATCGCGGCGGATCATTATCGGGGCTGTGCCGTGACGCAGAGCTTGCTTGCCTCGATGGGCGCTGACACTTCTGGCGAAGAAGCCGAATACGCCGCTCTCAGCTACGCCGGCGTACTGGCCCTGGTGCTGAAGCCAGGCTCCGCCCGGTTATTGGTCGCTGCGGAGGTGCAGCCAGGACAGCTTACGGATCTCTGCGAGCCCCATGGGGAGGTTGAGCTCCGCGGGTTGAGGTGGCCTCAGGTACGAGCGCTGTTCGCCGACGAACCGGCCGCGACGGAACCAGCGAGGCTGGCGAGCGAGGCTGTAACAGGGCAGAGCATGGCCGGGGCACTAGCTGCACCTGAGGCAGGTCTGTTACTCGACGAGTACGACCTGTTGTGGTTCGCTCCTGAAGAGCTCAACCAGCTCCAGTGCTGATTGAGCCCATGAGCTCGCGTCAGAGGCGGCCGCGTCGGGAAGGAACTCCTCGATCGGATCAGGCAGACTAGGACCATGCCTCGCTCAATCTGGAAGGGCGCAATCTCCTTCGGGCTGGTCACGATTCCTGTGAAGCTCTTCTCGGCGACAGAAGAGAAGGACATCAGTTTTCGCCAGGTTCACCCAGAAGATGGCGGCCGGATCAAGTACAAGCGTGTCTGCGAGAAGTGCGGGAATGAGATTCCCTTCGCCGAGATCGCCAAAGGTTATGAGATGCCAGACGGACGGATGGTGATCTTGGCCGGGGAAGATTTCGATGCGCTCCCACTGGCAACGACGAAGGCGGTCGAGGTCGTCCAATTCGTTGCCGAGGAGGACGTCGACCCCACGTATTTCAACAAGACGTACTTCCTTCAGGCTGACGGCCCGGGCATCAAACCGTATGTGCTGCTCCGCGACGCCTTGATCAAGAGCGGGCAGAGTGCCGTAGTCAAGGTCGCATTGCGATCCCGTGAAGCCCTGGCGCTGATCCGTCCCAAGGATGGCGTGCTGCTGATGCACACGATGTTGTGGCCAGATGAGCTGCGAGATGGTTCCTTTGCAGCGCCGCCGGACGACGTCACCGTGTCGGATGCCGAAGTCACCATGGCACAGTCGTTCATCGATGCACTGGCGGGTGACTTCAATCCTGAAGACTTCACCGACTCCTACCGCGAGGCTCTTGAAGCGCTGGTGCAGAGCAAAGCCGAAGGTGTACCGCTGGCCGAGGAGCCTGAGGCGCCGGAGGAGGCTGAGGTGGTCGACCTGGTGGCCGCGCTCCGAGCTTCCGTCGAGGCTGCGAAGAAGCGGCGGGAAGAGGTCGAAAGCGCCAAGGCTGTCTGAGGTCCTGCGCCTGCGTCCACGCGAGTAGCGTGGATTTGTGGATGCCGTAGCAGATGTGCCCGTGCCTGTTAACGAGGCCGTACTCGGTTACGGTCCGGGTTCGAAGGAACGGGCAGGGATCGAGGCAGCACTCGAGCGGATGGCGAACGAGGATCCGATCGAGCTGACCGCGACTATTGACGGAGTGAGCAAGCCGGCGTCGGGTGAGTCGTTCGAAGTGACGATGCCGTCCGAGCATTCGCACATCCTCGGCCACGCGGCCAACGCGACCCGAGCTGATGCGACGGACGCCATCACTGCTGCGCTGGCAGCCGCTCCGGGATGGGCAGAGCTGAGTTTCGAGCAGCGGGCGGCGGTTTTCCTGCGTGCCGCCGACCTGCTCGCCGGGCCCTGGCGGGACACCTTGAATGCAGCCACGATGCTCGGGCAAGGCAAAACGGTGCAGCAGGCTGAAATCGACGCGGCCTGTGAGCTGATCGACTTCTGGCGGTTCAATGTGGCCTTCGCGCGGCGCATCTTCGAAGATCAGCCGATCTCATCAGCGGGAGTGTGGAACAGGACCGATTACCGGCCGCTCGAGGGCTTCGTCTACGCCATTACTCCGTTCAACTTCACCGCGATTGCAGGCAACTTGCCGACTTCAGCTGCCCTCATGGGCAACGTTGTGATCTGGAAGCCGAGCCCGACTCAGCAGCTTGCGGCGCACTTCACCATGCGGCTCTTGGAGGCGGCGGGCCTACCGCCCGGAGTGATCAACATGTTGCCCGGTGACGGCATCGAGGTCTCCGACGTGACGCTGCAGCACCCAGCGCTCGCCGGCATCCATTTCACCGGGTCGACCAAGACGTTCCAGCACCTCTGGCAGAGTGTCGGAGCAAACATCGGTCACTATCGCGCCTATCCAAGGCTGGTGGGGGAGACCGGTGGTAAGGACTTTGTGGTAGCCCACGCCAGCGCTAGCCCAGAGGTGGTGCGTACGGCCCTGGTCCGAGGAGCCTTCGAGTACTCCGGGCAAAAGTGCTCAGCCGCGTCTCGCGCATACATTGCCCGCAGCGTCTGGGATCGGATGGGCGACGAGCTGGTCGACGCGACCGAGGCCCTCAAAGTCGGCGACGTACGGGATCTGTCCAACTTCACCTCTGCAGTGATCGACCGACGTGCCTTCACCAAGCACGTCGAGGCGATCGAACGAGCGCGGGATTCCGTAGACGCGAAGATCATCGCCGGTGGCGTGACCGACGATCAGGAAGGGTGGTACATCCGGCCGACCTTGATCATCTCCGACAACCCCAGGAACGACATCTTCCGGACCGAATACTTCGGGCCTATTCTCGGCATCCACGTGTTCGATGACACCGACTTCGAGGCCGTCCTCGAAGAAGTTGATCAGGCAGCTCCGTACGCCCTCACCGGCGCAGTGATCGCCGATGATCGCCTGGCACTCGAACGGGCCAGCCGGCGGTTGCGGAACGCGGCTGGAAACTTCTATCTAAATGACAAGCCGACCGGCGCAGTAGTGGGCCAGCAGCCGTTTGGCGGCTCGCGCGCCTCGGGCACCAACGACAAGGCAGGCTCGATGTGGAACCTGATCCGCTGGACCAGCCCGCGGGCGATCAAGGAGACCTTCGTGCCGCCGACTGATCATAGTTATCCCCACATGACCTGAGCGGTCAGGCGCCGCCGACCTCTTGATGTTTCCTGGTTCGACTCCGCATCAGCTACGTGGACTCCGCAGCATCTCCAGATGAGGCACAGTCCACCTAGCTAATGCGAGTGGACTTGTGAGGGGGTCACCGGCCGCGTCGGCGATCGCGTTGGGCAGAGATCTCCCGCTGCAGTCGAGCATTGTCGGCCTCCAAGCGCAACACCATCGCGATCCCTGCCAGGTTCAGGCCCTCGTCCAAGAGCGCGGATATCTGCCGCAGTCGTGTGATGTCGTCCAAACTGTAGAGCCGGGTGCCGCCAGGCGTGCGACGTGGATCGACCAGACCGGCCTTCTCGTACGCGCGCAGATTTTGCACCCCCGTGCCCACCATGCCGGCGGCGACGGAGATGCCGAAAAGACCCGCGGTCGGATCGTACGGATCAGCCATCCCAGCTCCTCGCAGATACCCGAGATTTCTGACTTGCATCATACCATTGAGTTAGTTAATCTATTACCAACACCATAGATTATTGATGTTGGTCATCAGAATGACAGACAACCTATCCGACGACCATGGAGGTGAACCGACATGTTGATGCGCACCGACCCCTTCCGCGAGCTCGACCGGCTTACCCAGCAGGTTTTCGGCACGGCGGCTCGACCAGCCTTCATGCCCATGGATGCCTGGCGCGATGGGGACACGTTCCACATTGAGTTCGACCTGCCGGGCGTCAGGGCGGACTCGATCGATCTTGATGTGGAGCGCAATGTGCTCACCGTCCGCGCCGATCGGCCGGCTTTGAACGGCAACGTGGAGTTGATTGCCGCTGAGCGACCAAGCGGGGTCTTCAGCCGCCAGCTGATCCTGGGCGACAACGTGGATCTGGACAAGATCGCCGCCAGCTACCACGATGGCGTGCTCTCTCTAGAGGTTCCGGTCGCTGAGAAGGCGAAGCCGCGCAAGATTGCCGTTGAGTCGGCAAACGGCCAGCGCACGATCGAGGGCTAAACACAACACGGGCCCACGCTCGCCGTCCTGGACTGTGGGCGTGGGCCATCTCGCGCCTGCGCGGCCGCCAAGCACCATCAAGGTGCGAGCCAGCGATCGCCGACCTCCTGCTGGGTCTTGTACCCCTCCTTCACCGACGGCGCCGTGGACTCCTCGAGCTTTTTTCCCAGAAGCGGGATGGCGACTTTCAGCTCGCCAGTGACGTCCACCACACTTCCCCGGCCTCCGGGTGAAAGTTGTAGCTTGCCCCGGAACGTGACTGGCTGACCAAGCACCGTCATCGTCACTGCGGCGTTCCGGGAGCCATTAGAAGATGGGTCGTCCCAGACGACTTCCTCATTGACCGTCAGCTCGGGGCCAGTGAATCGCTTTGCTGAGTCTGGCGCCGGCAGCGTCCTTGAAGTCTTGGTAGTCGAGCCTTCAACCGAGACGTGGTAGCTGAGCGATCCGCTGGCGACACAGACCTCGTCCAGGTACTTCCTGTCGGTCATCATGGCGTACACGTCAGTGGGCTGGCCGGCGAAGTCAAGGTGGTTCGAAAGCTCCATGGGGCTCATGATGTCACCGCTGGGCGGCGCGATCCTCATACGCCGCACCGCGGGCCGGCGCAAACCTCAGGCGCCGCCGGGCAAACGTGCCGATGGGGCCGGGCGGCACGGATTCGGGGTTAATGTCGGAGGTAGCCACACAGCGGGGTGCGGCAGCGATGATCGGATGGTAGACGTGACCACTTTCGAGGTCCAGCTCGAGCAGGAGAAGACCGAAAAGATCGCACAGGTGGCCGCTCGAGGGGCGAAGATCGCCACCGAACTCGGGCAGGACCCGGACGCTGTCCAGATGTTCCTCCAGCACTATTTCCGGCATGTCGACGCAGACGATGTCGACGAGCGCAGCGTTGAGAATCTCCTGCGTCTGGTCGAAAGTCATTACCGAGCAGCGATGCACCGGCCCGCCGCTCGAGCTGTGATCAAGATCCGGACGCCGAGCCAGACCGACGACGGTTGGACCGCTGGCGGCGCCACCGTGGTACAGATCGTCACCGACGACCGGCCCTTCCTGGTCGACTCGGTCACCATGGAGGTGTTGCGCCAGGGGTGGAGCATGCGTGAGGTGTTCCATCCACAGTTCCTGGTGCGGCGAGATCTCGAGGGAAACTTGCAAGGCATCGTTCGGGCCAGCGACGCCGATAGCGATCCGAACGTCGTCCCCGAGTCTTGGATGCATCTGGAGATCCTTCCGCCCACCCGCCAGGACGGTCGCGACTCGTTGGTGTCCGACCTCGAACACGGGCTGCTCGAAGTGCTGCGTCTGGTCGAAGAGGCGGTCGAGGACTGGCAGAAGATGATCACCAGGTCCGAAGACACCATCGAGCTGCTGAGAGACCGCACGGTCATCGGCGGCCGCGCGGAGCAGGCAGATCTTGCCTGCGAGCTGCTCAGCTGGCTGAACGCCAACCATTTCACCTTCCTCGGTTACCGCGAGTACGACGTGGTAGCTGGCCAGTCCGGGGTTCAGTTCAAGGTTCGTCCCGGGACCGGCCTCGGTATCCTGCGCGCCGATCAGGACCCTCCCGGCACCTTCCATGCGGCTCCGCTGCCCAACGTCGATCCTGAGTTGATGATCATCACCAAGGACAACCAGAAGTCTCGTGTCCACAGGCCTGCCTATCTCGACTACGTCGCCTTCCGCATCTTCGACAGCGAGCAACGGGTGATCGGTGAGCGGCGCTTCCTGGGGTTGTTCTCCTCCTCGGCGTACTCAGAGAGTGTGTCCCGAGTACCCGTGCTTCGGCAGAAGGCTGCGGCGGTGATCGCGCGCTCGGGTTATAGCGAGGCCAGCCATGGCGGCAAGGCGATCATGGACGTGCTGGAAACCTATCCGCCCGACGAGCTCTTCCAGACTCCGGTGCCCGAGCTGGCCACGATCGTGGAGAAGGTCGCCCACCTCAAGGAGCGCCGGCAGGTCCGGATGTTCGTCCGGGGTGACCCGTACGGGCGCTATCTCTCCTGCTTGATCTATTTGCCGCGGGACCGATACACCACCGCGGTACGCAGGCGCATGGAGGAGATCCTCATTCGTGCGCTCGGCGGTGCCTCAGTCGACTACACGGCGAGGGTTACCGAGTCCGTGCTGGCAAGACTCCACCTGGTGGTCCGGATGCCGGTCGGCAAGGCCATGGGTGAGGTCGACGTGCGCTCCCTGGAGCGCGAGCTGACCTTGGCAACGCGCACCTGGGACGACGAGTTCGCCGACCTGATCGTTGGCATGGACGACGCTGACCGGATGGCATCGTTGGTGGGTGGACTGCCGGAGGGATACAAGGAGGACTACGCCCCGCGGCAGGCGACCCAGGACCTCACCGCGCTGCTGGGCCTTGAGGGTATCCATGACATGTCGATGGCCATGTATGTCCCCGATCGCGCGGACGACGAGGCACAGCTCCGGCTGAAGATCTTCCGTCGCGAGGCGTCACTGTCACTGTCGAGGATCATGCCGCACCTTTCGCTGCTCGGCGTCGACGTCATTGACGAGCGGCCGTACGAGCTCATGATGGGCAAGGACCAACGCGCTTTCATCTACGACTTCGGGGTACGGGTTCCGGGCGGCGCCGACGCCGTCCGCACCCGCTGGACCCCCGATGCGCGGCAGCGGTTCATGGACGCCTTTTCGGCCTCCTACGTCGGCCACAGCGAGTCCGACGGGTTCAACGCGCTGATCATGGGGGCCGATCTCGACTGGCGCGACGTCAGTGTGCTGCGATCCATCGGCCGCTACCTCCGGCAAGTCGGCTTAACCTACAGCCAGAGCTACTTCGCACAGGCGCTGAGCAGCAATGTCGACATTGCCCGACAACTCATCCAGCTGTTCCGGACCCGTTTCGATCCCAGGACTGATCTCGACCTCAAGGCCCGGGCAGCGGCGACCAGTGAACTCGTCGACAAGATCAAGAGGACGCTCAACGACGTGGCGAGCCTTGATCATGATCGAATCCTGCGGTCCTTCCTGGCGGTGATCCAGGCGGTGATTCGAACCAACTTCTACGTCCCGAACCGCCAGGCGATCGCACTGAAGCTGCTGCCACGCCAGATTGCGGATCTACCTGAGCCTCGGCCGGAATTCGAGATCTTCGTCTACTCGCCGCGGATGGAGGGCGTGCATCTGCGCTACGGCCGGGTCGCCCGTGGCGGTGTGCGGTGGTCAGACCGTGCTGAAGACTTCCGTACCGAGGTACTCGGCTTGGTCAAGGCGCAGATGGTGAAGAACACCGTGATCGTCCCCGTTGGTGCCAAGGGCGGCTTCTATTGCAAACGGCTGCCTGATCCACGGGAGCGCGAAGCGTGGCTGGCCGAGGGCCTGGCCTGTTACCAACTATTCGTCTCCAGCCTGCTCGACGTTACAGACAACATCGTCGGCGGCGTCGTCGTTCCTCCAGCCGATGTCATCGGGTACGACGCTGACGACCCGTACCTGGTCGTCGCGGCGGACAAAGGTACCGCCACATTCTCCGACACAGCTAACAAGATCTCTGTCGAGTCGGGGTTCTGGTTAGGTGATGCGTTTGCCTCCGGCGGCTCGAGCGGCTACGACCACAAGGCCATGGGCATCACTGCCCGAGGCGCTTGGGAGTCGGTGCGCCGGCATTTCCGGGAGATGGGGCTGGACGCACAAAGCGCCGACTTCACCTGCGTCGGCATCGGTGACATGAGCGGTGACGTCTTCGGCAATGGGATGCTGCTGAGCAAGCACATCAAACTCCTGGCGGCGTTCGACCATCGGCACATTCTGATTGACCCGCAGCCCGATCCGACGCGCAGTTTTCAAGAGCGCGCGCGGCTGTTCACGCTGCCACGCTCCAGCTGGGCGGACTACGACCCCACCTTGATCTCCGAGGGCGGTGGCGTGTATCCACGCACGCTGAAGTCCATCGTGATCACAGAACAGATGCGTGCTGCGCTGGGCATTGACAAGTCGATCGAGGCGCTGACGCCCGCCGAGCTGATCAAGGCTTGCCTCAAGGCACCGGTTGACCTGCTGTGGAACGGAGGCGTCGGGACCTTTGTCAAGGCGATCACCGAAACCAACGGCGATGTGGGTGACAAAACCAACGATGAACTACGTGTGGACGGCTGTGAGCTCCGCGCCAAGTGCGTGGCCGAGGGCGGCAACCTTGGCCTCACCCAGCTCGGCCGGGTGGAGTACGCCGAGAGGGGCGGTCGGATCAACACCGACTTCATCGACAACTCCGCCGGCGTCGATACCTCCGATCACGAGGTCAACATCAAGATCCTGCTGATTGGAGAGGTGGCTGCAGATCGACTGTCGCAGGGTGACCGGGACGAGCTGATGGCGTCGATGACCGATGAGGTCGCCGAGCTGGTGCTCACCGATAACTACGATCAAAACCTTGCCTTGGCCAACGCCGTGTACCACTCGGTGTCGATGGCAGGCGTCCACGAGGACTGGATGGAGCGCTTGGAGAGCGGCGGGCTACTCGATCGGGAGATCGAGTTCCTGCCGTCCACCGAGGCTATGGAGATCCGGCGTGGCAACCACAAGGGGCTGACCTCGCCAGAGCTGGCGACGCTGCTCGCCTACACCAAGATCGTTCTGGAGGAGGAGATCTTGGCGTCCGACCTGCCCGATGACCCGTATCTGGAAGGTCGGTTGATCAACTACTTCCCCAGCGCGATGCGGCAGCGTTATGCCGACCGGATGCGAGGGCACCGGCTGCACCGGGACATCATTGGCACAGTGGTGGTCAACCAGTTCGTGAACGAATCGGGCATCACCTGTTTCCACCGGCTGTCGGGGGAGACCGGGGCCCGAGCCTCAGACGTGATCCGGGCGCAGATTGCCGCTCGCGCGATCTTCGGCGCCGCTGAACTCGGCAAAGCCATCGCCGAACTTGATCATCGCATCAGTGCCCAGGTGCAGACGGGACTGCGCATGGAGGTACGCACCCTCGTGGAGCGTGCCACCCGCTGGCTGATCAACAATCGCCATCACCCGATCGACATCGGCGCGGCGGTCACGGAGTTCTCCGATGGCGTGCGGGCAGTTCGACAGGCCCTGCCGGACACCCTCACCGGCCGCGACAAGGACGCCCTCGAGCAACGGCTCAAGGGATACCAGGCCGCTGGCGTGCCTGACGAGCTGGCGACTGCCGTCGCCGTACTGCCGCCGGCGTACGCGGCACTGACCATTGAGGAGACCGCGTCGCAGTCCGGTGTCGACGTTCTGAAGGTGGCCGAGCTGCACTTCACCCTCGGTCAGCGGCTAGGCCTGGACAGGCTGTTGGGGCGGATCATCGAGCTACCCCGCGAGGACCGGTGGCAGACCATGGCGCGGGCCGCCCTGCGTGATGATCTGCATGCGGTGCACGCCCAGCTCACGGCTGCGGTCCTCAACACTGATGGGGCCGCGACCAAGGGTGCCCGGGACGTGGTGCTTGGTTGGGAGAGGTCGAACGCCGCCGTATCCGAATCGGTGAAGACGCTGCGTTCCATCACCAGCGGTCGAGCCGACCTCGCGCGGACCTCCGTCGGTCTGCGGGTCGTGCGTCGTTTGCTTTCAAGACTGTGATGCAGACCAGGATGCCGTTGAAGGATGCGTGGTAGGCCTGAGGCATGCGGATTGACCTGCATACTCACTCCTCGGTCTCCGACGGGACTGACGCACCGGCTGAGCTGGTGCGCAAGGCGGTCGCTGTCGGTCTCGATGTCGTTGCACTGACTGATCACGACACTTTCGACGGCCTCGATGAAGCAGTGGCTGAGGGAGAACGGCTGGGTCTTCACGTGGTCCGCGGCATGGAGCTCTCCTGCTCGCGTCACGGCAATAGTGTGCACGTCCTGGCGTACGGTGCTGATCCAGCAAGTCCGGAACTGGCCGCTGAGATGGCGCGAGTCCGCGACGGCCGGCTCGGTCGGCTCGCCGGCGTCCTCCGCAAGCTGGCTGTGCTGGGTGTGCCGGTCAGCGAAGCGGAGGTGATGGCCCAGGTCGGCGACAGTCCTTCGGTTGGCCGTCCGCACATTGCCGATGCGCTGATCAAGGCAGGTCACGTTCGCGATCGGCAGGAGGCATTCGACCGCTTCTTGGCCGATGGCGGTCCAGCCCACGTTCACCGCTACACGATAGAGGTGGATCGTGCCATCGACCTGATGCACGAGGCGGGCGGCCTTGCGGTGATCGCCCACCCTTGGGGTCGCGGCCGCGAGCGCCTGCTTCCACCGAGCGTGCTGGAGGCGCTGGCTCGTGATCACGGATTGGACGGCATCGAAGTCGACCATCAAGATCATGATCCTGATTCGCGGCGGCGACTGCGTGCGTTGGCTGACCGTCTCGGGTTGCTCGCCACCGGATCCAGCGACTACCACGGGACGGGGAAGCTTGATCATGATCTAGGGTGCAACACCACCGATCCCCAGGTCTTCACCAACATGCAGCGGTACCTGGGAGGCTATTAGCACCTGAAGGCGACAGCGACGTCATCGCGGCTGACACAGGGGAGATCAAGCTGGCACCTCGATGGCGGACAACAGGCATCACAGAGAACCTGACACTTTGGCAGCTTCGGCGGCCGCTACCTTTGTCCGAGTTTCTCGGGCTATGTGACGATAACAGCGGAGGATCCATGACGACCACGCCCGGCAACGCGAGCAGCAACCTCCCCGGCAGGCCGCCCGCCGTCGACCTGGCCACCTGGCAGGCCGCCCGTGACGAGCTTCTGATCCGCGAGAAGGCACACACCCGCGAGGGTGACGCCATCGCCGCGGCCCGCCGCCGGCTTCCGATGGTTGAGCTCGACGGGACGGTTGAGGTCGTCGGACCCGACGGCCCGGTCCCGTTCCGGGACCTGTTCCAGGGCCGCGACGAGCTGGTGGTCTACCACTCCATGTGGTACGACGGCGCGCCGCACCAGGGACAGTGCGAGGGCTGCACCTTCAACCTCTGGCACCTGAAGGACGCCGTCTACCTCAACGCCCGCGGCGTCTCGTTCGCTGTCTTGACCTCCGGCCCGTGGAAAGAGGTGGCTCCCTACGTCGAGTTCATGGGTTACACCCAGCCCTGGTACTCGGTGCGGGGCGTGGAGGCGCAGCTCTTCGCAGAAGAGGGGCACATCATCTGTTTTCTGCGCGATGGCGACCGCATGTTCCTCACCTACTCGACCACTGGCCGGGGCAACGAGCCGGTCGACGGGACCCTCGGACTGCTCGATATGACGCCCTACGGCCGCCGCGAGGCGTGGGAGGACAACCCCGAGGGATGGCCCGAGGCCCCTCAAGCCGACTCGCCAGCGGGTGGACATGGCTCGCCGATCTGCTGGTACTGGCGCTCGGACGCCGACGGCGTCGCCACCTGGGGCCCGACCAGCCGGCCCGTGCCGCAATGGACACGCCCCGGCGCGACCCCCGTAGACACCCTCGGACGCCAGAGCCACCACCACTGACGCGGGTCCGTCGGGCTGGACGTGGCCCCCGCCGCCCAGCAGCCGTCTCCTCGTCGGCATGGCAAGATCTCGAAACTTCGTGTGATCGACAACGAGGCCAGCTGCCGCCCGGTCGCCGAATGATCAATGAGCCCTGAGATGGCAGACGAAGATGCGCAGACTCTTCAGCCGGCGGAAGAAGCCCTGACTGCCTCAGTGACATGATCAGTCGATCGGCCAGCCAGCTCGGCATACAACTGTTCAAGCTGAACGGCCGGCGTGCCGAGCCCGTCCAACGCATCGAGTTGGCAAGCAATCCTCTCCGACCGCCATTCATAGGCAAGCAAGTCCAGCGCCACCCACACTGCCAAGGCATGGTGGTGCAGGATCGCGTCCAGCTGGCGCCGCCGCTCCTCGTCGGCGGGGTCATCGCAGGCCCGCGGAAGCAGATCACGGAGGCTGAAGAAGCGGCGCACCAGCGGCCCGCCACGTGGAGCCAAAAAGCCGAGCCCCTCACGAGCCCGGACACCTCGAATGACGGCCTCAGCTTCGTCCTGGAGAATCACCGCCTCCGCGGCGACTCGGCGCATGGCAGCGCGCGGGTCACTAGGCGGTCCGGCGCGCCCGGTCTGGCCCGTCCCGCCAAGATGCTCGACTGCCAGCGGCTTCTGCCTGCGGCGTCGAAAGCCGCGCATGTGCCGACTGTAGCTCCGTCGACCACACGCAGATCCGCCAAGACCTCTTCGGTATCGCGAGAACGTCTTCGCGATCACATCAGGCTGCTGCGGCAGGGCTATGAGTCCGGCGCCACGCTGTGGCCGCCAGGGCTACGGATGCGGCGCCACCATAACCAAGAGCGAGGTTGTCGACAAGATCACGAATGCGATGCAGAGCTCCGCTCCCATCACCACAGCCAGGGTCGAGATGCCGCCCGCTCTCACGGGTACGTCTGGCGGCTGATGCTGCAACCGGAAGGCGGCGCGGGCCGCGTACTTGCGGCCTTCGTTGCCCATCAGCAACATCAGGCCGAAGATTGAGACCTTGATCAGTAAAACCAGCCCGTAGCGAGAACCAGCCAGCTGGTACACGCCACCGGCGACCGCCAGAGCGTGCACGATGCCGGTCACGGTCAGAGTCACAACACTCAGCTGCGCCACTCGCGAGACGCGCGGGATGAGCTGATCCAACTCCTGCACCTTTCCTCCAGGGATCAAAACTGTGGCGAGGGCGAGGAGCCCACCGAGCCACGCGCACGTTGCCAGCACATGCAGGCTGGTAGCAGCGATCTTGGCAATCTCCCAAGGACCGCCGATGGCATTGGACTGCACCACCATCGACGCGGCGATCACCAATCCCAGGGTGAGGGCGAGGATGCGACGCCAACCGACCACGGCACCGCTGATGATGTCGGGAAGGAAGAACATTGCGGCAACCAGGGCAGTGAGTCTGGCCAGCTGGGCGGCGCCACCCAGCGGGGTGACGATGTCGCCGAGGAGCGCCTCCGAAGATCAGCTGAATGGCTGGACCGGCAATCGTCCCCCATGATCATCGCTTGGTCCCGGCGAGCGCGAGCATGACAAGCCGCCGATTCCTCCTACCGTCCGGCCACACCACGCACCAGAAGGTCAAAGTGCCCGCGAGCAACACATAGCCGGCGTAGCAGAGCACCCGGTTCGCCCCAAGCGCCAGATCAAGAAGATCTTGGATCATCTCTTACCCAGATCCTTGGCAAAGGCCAGTTGTGTTTGGCCGGTCGGCAGGCTCGAGGCGCGATGATCGACGCCAATTCGCTGCGGTCTCGGTAGGTCGAACTGGACCACGATCACTGCGCTCCGCCACGGCAGCTTTTGATTTGCCCGAAGCTGTGGCGGGCGTCCGGCGGAACATGCCTGCTCGCGGAGCCGTAACGCGGGGCACCGATGTTGAGCACGGTGTTGCCGCTGATCCTGAGTGCGACCTGGTTGTCCCGGACGAGGTGTTGCTTGCCGCTGCGGGGGCTGATCGCGGAAGCTCCGCGTCCCGGTTGAAAGTGACGGCCGAGACGCACAATCCCGCCACCAAGATCAAACCGATCGCTCGACGTAGCCCAGCGGTCCGTAGGTGATCAACCACGGTCAATTTGCCCAGGCCATACCCCGCGGCAATTGGCTAACGCTTTCGTCGGTTACCCGACGGCGCAGCAGTGCGGGCCCTATATTGCGCTTTGGGATTTTGAATCCTGGGGTAGGAACAACGAGCAAAGGGCGGTGGGTGGGAACGTGATCAATAAGCGCGCGGCGCGATGGTCAAAGCTGGCCCTAGTGGCCGCAGGAGTCTTGGCGTTGGCGGGTTTGACGATCAGTCCCAGCTATGCGGCCGATGACACGGAGATCTACATCGTGCAAGGTGTGCCGGGCAAGGACCTGGACGTCGCAATCGACGGAAAATCTGTCGCAGAGGACGTCAAGACTGCGGCGGTAGCCGGCCCGTTCAAAGTCGAGCCTGGTAGCCGAATGGTCACCTTCAGCGAAAATGGCACCGCCGTCCTCGAGAACACCTTCTCGATCAAGGAAGGCGGCAAGGCCGACATCGTCGCACATTTGCCGGAATCCCCGTCAGGCGATCCTTTGGTGACGGTTTACAAGTACGACGCAGTCAAGGTTCCCAAGGGCAAGGCTCAGCTGGTTGTCTCACACGTCGCGGCTGTACCGCCGGCAGATATTTTGGTGAACGGTCAGGTGCTTTTTGCCAACATCGCGAATGGCGAATCGCTCGAGCTGGTGGTGCCCGTTGCTACCTACAAGGTGTCCATCGTGCCGAGCGACAAGAAAGAGCCTGTCTTCTTCGGCCCAGTCAGCCTGACGGTCAAGGGCGGTGCGATCAACCGCGTTTACGCTGTCGGTGATCCGGAGAAGAAGACCATGAACGTCGCCGTGCACGTCCTGACCGTCGGCACCACCGGCTCTAAAAAGCCGTCGGAGGTGAACACTGGAACCGGCGGTCAGGCCGTTGGCGCTGGCCCGTCGTTAGAGGTGAATCTGGCGCGTTGACGCGACCGGCTTTGCAGTCCCGGACCTGGCCCCTTCACCTGCCGCGTCCGGGGCTGCGTCGTTCCATCATGACTGTGCTCTGCCTGCTGACCTGCCTTTGCGGCTGTACGGCACAGGCTGGCGTCTCAACCCCCAGTGGTGGTGACGAGCCGCGCGCTGAGTCGTCGGTCGCCCCCGCACGCCAGGGTCGGCCTGCCGCCAGTCAGCGGATCCAGTTCATTCCAGAGCACCTCACCCTCCCAGGCAGTGCGGGTGCGGCAGTGCACCCGGCGGCCACGGTCGATGGTCTGCTCCGAGTTCCGGAGAACGTCCGGCATGTGGGTTGGTGGGATGGCAGCGCACACGCGGGGGAAGCCTTCGGGTCGACAGTGATTGCGGGACATGTCGATTCGGACACGTATGGCATTGGGTTCTTCGCTCGGCTGCTCAGGATCAAAGTGGGCGACACGGTTACGCTTCGCGGAAAGTCACATCGGCTCAGATATCGCGTCGCTTCTGTCAAGGAAGTGCCGAAGAAGGCGCTGGCGACCCAGAGCCAGGCGTTCCAGCAAACCGGTCCGCACCGGCTCGTCCTGATCACTTGCACCGGCAACTTCCATCGGGAGCAAGGCGGCTATGACAGCAACCTTGTCGTGGTTGCTAAGCCTGTGGGGTCGGCTCGCTAGCGCGAACTACCACAGCTTGTCACTGGTGACCGGCAGCGGCTCAATCGGCAGAATTCCTATGATCATGCGAGCGCGTCGCGATCTTCCTCCGCTCGACAGGGACACCATTGCGCAGCCGGCGCCGGCTGCGGGTTGGGTCCGTATCAGGTCGCGTGCGGGCTGGCTTCGAGGTGCTGGGCTTGCCGGTTCGTTTCGATGTGACCGGTCTGCTGGCTGCGGTGCTGCCTTTAGCTGCCGGGTCGATCCCAAGATCATGATAGAGGTGCGTGGAGGTGGAGTATGTCTCCTCCGGCTCCTCGAACGGTAGTCCCAACGTGTCATTGATCATCTTCCAGCGCGTCAGGTCCGCCCAGTCAACGAAGGTGATCGCGACTCCCGACGCGCCAGCTCGACCGGTACGGCCGATCCGGTGCACGTAGACCTTCTCGTCCTCCGGGCACTCGTAGTTGATCACGTGGCTGACGCCTTCGACATCGATTCCTCGCCCGGCGACATCGGTGGCCACCAAGACGTCGATCCGTCCTTCGCGGAAGCGTCGCAAGGACTTCTCCCGCGCGAACTGGTTCAGGTCGCCGTGGATGGACGACGCCGCGAAACCGCGGTCAACAAGATCATCGGTTAATCGCTGCGCCGACCGTTTGGTACGGCAGAAGATCATCGTGCGGGTGCAGTTCTCGGCTTGCAGAATGCGTGCCACAATCTCTGGCTTGTCCAGTTCATGAGCTTGATAGACGAACTGAGCCGTTGCCGGCACGGTTGTGGTGTCACCAGGGGACTCGGCTCGGATGTTGACCGGATGACGCATGTGGCGGCGAGCGAGAGAGACGATCTCCGCTGGCATGGTCGCTGAGAACAGCATCGTCTGACGCAGCTCGGGGGTGTTGGCCAAGATTCGCTCAACGTCGGGCAGGAACCCCAAATCCAGCATCCGGTCGGCTTCGTCGAGTACCAGCACTTTGATATGGCCAAGATCGAGCGCGTCACGGTCGACGAGGTCAAGCAGCCGGCCGGGAGTGCCAACCACGACCTCGACTCCGCGGCTCAGCGCACTGAGCTGATTTTCGTAGCTCACGCCGCCGTAAACCGTGAGCACTCTGGCATGTCTGCGAGTCGATGCTGCTCCGAGGTCGGAAGCGACCTGGCTCGCCAGTTCACGGGTTGGTGTCACTACAAGAGCCTGCGGGGCACCCGGCTTGGACAGCTCGGCGAAGTCGCGTTCGCCTGGTACGACGATCCGCTGCAGCAACGAGATGCCGAACGCCAGGGTCTTTCCGGTGCCGGTACGTGCCTGGCCGATCATGTCCGTGCCGGTCAGGGCGATCGGTATGGCCATGGCCTGAATCGGAAAGGGTGTGGTGATGCCGACCTGGTCGAGGGCCTGAACAATCGGGTCAATCACGCCGACATTGGCAAAGGTGGCCGACGGGACCGCCGTCTGGGGTGCTTCCGGCCCAGGTTGGGCCTTGTGAATAGCTTTCGTGCTCAGAATCGCCTCAATGCTGGTTGCTTGTCGATGAGTCGCTTAACTCGCGCGTAGTCGGGGACGGCGTTCAGAGGGCTGCGACCTCATCAGTTGTGAACTCGAGGCAGTCTACCGACTTAGTTCGGGATAGCCTCATCAGCTCGTCGCGACGCGAGCAC
>JAJTCL010000480.1 GCA_021323255.1 Propionibacteriaceae bacterium
AGCAGTCGTTGCAGGTGGGGGATCTCGAAGTTGGACACGCCGATCGAGCGCACCCGCCCGTCGGCCAGCAGCCTCTCGAACGCCCGCCAGGTTTCGACGTACTGGTCGAACATCGGCAGCGGCCAATGGATGAGGAACAGGTCGAGTACGTCCAGGCCTAGCTTCTTCATGCTGCCGTCGAAGGCGGCAAGCGTCGTGTCGTAGCCGTGCTCGCTGTTGGTGAGCTTGGTGGTGATGAACAATTCGTCCCGAGGCACCTCGCTCTCGGCGATCGCGGCGCCGACGCCTTCCTCGTTCCGGTAGCCCTGCGCGGTGTCGATCAGCCGATACCCGGCCTTGATCGCTTCGGCAACTGCTTGCTTGGTTTCCTCCGGCGGAACGAGGAAGACCCCGAAACCAACCTGCGGGATCTCCAGGCCGTTGTACATCCGCAGCGACGGAACTCCTGACATGTCACTCCCTCTATTCCTGGTCCTTGGGTTTGGTCTGAGCTGCGTGCCGGGCGGCCTTGAACTGCTCGGGCGCCAGTCGCGCCGCCGCCGCTTGCAGCAGATTCTTCACCGACCCCACCACCACCTTGTCATCGCCCGCCATCAACGCCTGGAAGGCGTCTCGCGCCACCTCTGCGGGGTCGTCCTTGCGCGCCTCAGCGACGGGTGTGTCCTGCATCCTCGCCCGGTCGAAGAACTCGGTGTCGGTCGGACCGGGCAGCAATGCCGTGACGCTGACGCCGGTGTCCTTGAGCTCGTACCGGATCGCCTCGGCAAAGGACAACAGATAGGCCTTCGATGCCGCGTACGTCGCGTAATACGGCCCCGGCATGGTCGCCGCGATCGAGGACGTGATCATGACCCGGCCCTCGCCGCGGGTGACCATGGCTGGCAGCAAGCGCTTCGACAGATGGATTACCGACCCGATGTTCAACTGGATCAGCGCAAGATCACGCTCCAGATCCGTCTCCAGGAACGCGCCGCCGACGCCTACCGCGGCGTTCAACGCCAAGATGTCCACCGGCTGGCTTCGCTGCAGTATCGTCGCGGCGACGCCTTCGTTGCCCTCGAACGTGGACAGGTCCGCCGGCAGCGCGGTGACCGCTGCACCGTCGGCGCGCAGCTGCTCCGCCGCCGCGTCGGTTCCGTAGTCGGCGACGATGAGCACCTCGAAGCCCTCCTCAGCGCAGACCTTCGCGAACTCATAGCCGATGCCGCTGGACCCTCCGGTGATCACAGCGAACTTCCGGCCGGCCTCGGTGTTCATGGCGCCTCCTGGAATGAGCGGTTCCTCATTGTGAGGGTTCCCACTGGCGGGCTCCTCAAACGCCTCGTCGTTGAAACCATCAGGGACTCGAGCGCGCAAGCGACAACATCGGGCCGGGATGGACAACAACTGAGGCGTTTCGATCAACATGTCGGACAACACCTGCTGGGCAAAGTCGTCCCATGGCGAGCGCATCCCGCAGGCGACGCGGATTCAGCGTCGTCCAAGCACTCGATCGAGAGTGGGGCGAGCTCGACCGAAGATATCCCGGGGCCGTCAGTCGCTGGGCGGAGCGACATGACGTGCTCGCCTCGTGCCGATCATTCGAAGACGTGCTGTCGGCCGCCAGGCGGTACTCCGATCCCGTCCTTGCTGCCCTGCTGGCTGAGGTCCGCATGGGTGATCAACTCGCAGGGCGCGTGGTGCTGCAAGCCGTGATCGGTCGGATGGTCAGGATGGCGCAGCGGGATCCACGCGCCGGCATTGATGATTACCTTGCATTGTGGTGTGCGATCAGCAGCTATCCGCTGCAGAGGCGTCCCGTGCGGATCGCGGCAAACCTGTCAATGGACACCCTCAAGGCAGTCTCCCGAGAGCACCGGTGGATTGGACGAGGCGAGATCACACTCTGGCCATCGAGCGAATCGCTCGAGGAACTGCTGTCGCCGGCTGGTCTTGACGGGAGTCGTTGTGACTCACCACAGTCCGCCGACGTCGAAGCGCGCCGGGTACTCGAGGCCGGCAGTCTCTTGCGACTGATCGACAATTCGTCTGCCGCCCTGCTGCAGAGCGTCTATGTCGACGGAATGACAGGCGCGCAGGCCGCGCGGAGACTGCATATCAGCGACGGTACGGTTCGCGTTCAGTGCAGCAAGGTAGTCCGAGAGCTGGCGGCGCATGCCGTTGAGCTGGCCGAGGCGGCTGGGTTGTCAGACGCGGCCTGAGTCCAAGCAAGGTCGGCCAGGCGTCTCCGCGGGAACGCCGGCCAGAATGAGGTGGTCCACCAGATCACCTTGTCCGCACGGTCGCCCGCGAGTCACCACGAGGTCAAGAAGTGTCAGTGGTTGTGGCTAGGTTTTCTTTGCCTGGTTGGAAATTCAGGGGAAGGAAACTGTTGATCATGGGTGATCATGAAGGTGCGGGTGTGGTTCCTGGCCGGTATTCAGGACCGGCGATGCCGATGCATGACTGCTCTACTCCGCAGCAGGTTGAGCATGCGGAGCGGCAGGCTCACGCCGATGCGTTGGCCGGAAGAATCTGCGCCGCGGCGGCTGATGCGGCGCGCTCCACATGCACCTTGTTGGAGCTGCTGGGTGAGTTTGATGCGTGCGGTGGACGCGATCAAATTGTGGGCCGATTTCAAATCCTTGGCCCATGGCTGTCGTGGGGCCTGTTCCATGAGCCCTCGGGTGGCGCGGGAGCATGTCCGGGTCGCCAAGGCTTTGAGACGGATGCCGACGATTGCGGGCCTGTTTCGGGAGGGCCGGTTGTCCTACTCGAAGGTGCGGGAGGTCACCCGGGTTGTCGATGTGGTCGATGAGCAGCGGCTGGCCGGGATGGCGTTGACGGCGACGGCTTCGCAGCTGGCCCGCATGATCTGGGTTCCGTTCCGCTGATGGTGTGCGGATCAACCAGCAAACCAAACGCCACGTGAGCTGGCATGAGCGGGAGGACGGGATGATCGACTTCCAGGCTCGGCTGCCGAAAGACGAAGCCGCGCTGGTGATCGCGGCCATCAGGACCGCAAAGGATCAGTTCGGGCCGCCACTCGCCAAACCCAACCAGTGCGGGGATGCCCAGCAGGAGGCGACATCCGGCGTTGGTGTCTACAGCAATGTCGATGGTTTGTTGGATGTGGCCCGCGGCTTCTCAACACGGCTCCGGAGGATCGTTCCGGTGAGGACAGCACCCTGGTGGTGGTGCACGTCTTGGCGGAGAACCTGGCCGGAAACGTTCCCGCAGGAACGCCTGCGCCAGCTGCGTTTGATCGGGAGCGTTTCCGCGGAAACGTCTACGACACCGGAGTGTGACGGGAACGTTCTCGCAGTAACGCCCGCTGCTGCGGTGTGTCACATAGCAGGGGTGGGGTCGGTCGAGCCGGCCACGGCGCAACGGCATGCCTGGGACAGTGCGCTGCTTGGCGCGGTGATCGACAAGCACGGCAAGGTCCTCGCTCTGGGTCGCACCAGACGGCTGGTGAGTAAAGCGCAGCGTCGAGCGTTGCTAATCCGCGACCAGATGTGTCGCTACCGGGGTTGCCATCAGACCCGGCATTTGAAGGCTCATCGTGTGGTGCCGTGGATTCTGGGCGGCCGCACTGATCTGGATAAATCCCTACTTCCTTACCCGTACCATATGACGTATGGGGACAGAACGCAAGACCACTACGGGGCGCGAGTACTTGCGAGTCAGCCTGGACAAGTCAGGCCAGGCGCGCTCCATCGAAGAGCAGCACAACGAGAACGTGGAGGCCGCTGAGGCGCGCGGCGTGACGCTCGGGACGCCATACCAGGACAAGTCCGTCTCGGCGAGCGGATATAGCACCAAGATCAGGGACGACTTCGCCCGCTTGCTATCTGATCTTGAGAAGGGCAAGTTCGGGG
>JAJTCL010000157.1 GCA_021323255.1 Propionibacteriaceae bacterium
AAGCCGACACCTGCGGCAATGTCGGCCGAGCCCAGTGCTGCCAGCCGATCGAAGGGATCCTGAGCACGCTCACCCACCCGATCCAGCGCAGCGGCAATGACCTGAGTCTTGTGTCGCAGCTGATCATCGTCCACACCGGTGCCGCGCCCGGCCACCTCCTCAGCCGGAAGTCCGAAGGTGGCGCCCACGAGTGCGGCTGCCGGTGTGGTGTTGCCGATTCCCATATCGCCGATGATCAACAAGTCGGCGCCGGCTGCAATCTCCACTTCAGCGATCGCCTCGCCGGTGCGCAGCGCCTCCCGACAATCCTCGGCCGTCAGGGCGTCGGCCTGATCGATCGGCTGGGACGGCCCGAGGTGGTAGGCCGATACCTCAGCCGGTACGTCCTCAAGATCATCGTCGACACCCAGATCGAGGACCCGCAGCGTCACGCCGTGCTGGCGAGCAAGGCAGTTGGCGCCCGCGACGCCGGCGACAAAGGCTCGCACCATGACCGGCGTGACATCCCGCGGATAGGCAGAGACGCCCTCGCGGGAGACGCCGTGATCACCGGCCAAGATCACTGCCCGTACCCGGTCCAAGGGACGGGGCGGGCACGTTGCCTGGCAAGCCGCCAGCCACGCGGCCAGATCCTCGAGTCGGCCCAGTGAACCGACCGGCTTTGCCAGTGCGTCCAGACGGCTCCGGGCCTCGGCGTATGCGCCGGGGGAAGGCGGGCTGATCATGTCAGGACAGCTGCTCGGCGTAGTCAGGCTCAGGGACGTGGCCGCCGCCGGTGCGCCGTCGCAGCCGGTACAGCAGCTCGCCGAGCACGACCCCCAACGTGGCCCAGAGGGCGAGCTGGGTGATCAAACTTGCCCCGCGGAAGTGATACAGCACTGTCGCCGGGAAGTCTGCTGGCACTTCGGAGTAGCCCGGCAATAGTGCCATTGCCGCGAGTGTCACCAGCAGGTAACCGGCGATGGCGGTCAAGGTGGCATACCAGGCACCCCATCGCTCCGCGAACTCGCGCCCGACCAGCACCGCCGTGACAGCGGCAATGATCGAGGCGGCGAGCATGATGAAATAAAGTGCGGTGCGAACCCCGATGGTGTCAGGATGGCCGATCGCGGGCGGGTTGGGGGGATAGGCCACGAAGGGCATCAGGCTGATGCTGACGAAGCCGATCGCCGCCAAGGACAGGCTGACAGCGCGTACGCCAAGGCGACCGAAGCGGCCCAGGGCGAGCGCGCTGAGCACGCCGAGCAGGCCACCGAGCGTGACACCAGCCACCAACGTCCCGCTCAACAAGCCCAGGGTCGATTGGAGTAGCCGCGGCACCTCGGCAGCACCGGAGCTGTCGCTCGCTGTGGGGTCGTGGTGGGCATGGTGATCTGCCAATGCGCCAGAATCCTCGATCGCAATGGCGGCATTGATGGCGGGCTCGCCGACCGCGTACGCAACGCCGAAGGCAACAAGCCCAGCGAAGAGGCCTGCGAGCAGACCTCTGATCAAGAAACTGCGTGCGGAAGTCATGGCGCCGGCTCAGTGGCAGGGAAAGCCGAGCAGATGACGCCCGTCGTGCACCCACTCATGCACCGCGGTCCCGGAGAGGAGGGAGGTCGCACCTTGTTCAGCGGAGATGAAATACCAGGCGACCAGGAACAGCATCGCAGCGAAGATCAGCCAGGGCAGCACCTGGGTGAAAGAGAACGGCGGCGCCGCGACCGCGACGGGCTTGGTGTGGGTCACCTCTGACATCAGTTCCTCCTCCGGGTTCCTGCGACCCGCGTTGACGGAGCTCGTCGGAGGCAGGGTCTGACTCGAGCGTGGCAGTGCTGTTTCAAGGCAGTGCAGTTCGTCCCAGCTCACACAGTGGCGCGACCGTGCCGGATTCTCACCGAACTTCCAAATCCTCCGCGAACCCCTGCACTGTATCGCCAAATGACCTGCCAGGCGGCAAGGACCCTGGATTTGCAACACGAGCGTGCCAGCCAGCCCCGAGACATCTGATCCGCGCGCTGATGATACAAAATCCAGGACGTCGACCTAGGTATGTTGCCCGCAGGAGATTGCCCAGGGCTGGTGGGATGTGGGGGACGGTACTGGCCCACCCCTCTGCGATCTTGCTCGTCGTCCAGCTGATCGGAGTCCTGGTTTACCCGTTCATGGAGGAGACCGGCCCCGGAGCCGTGCTCTTCGAGATATTCGGGGCAGTCGTGCTGGCATTGGCCATCTGGTCGGTCCGGGCGTCAGCGGGACCAACCTGGATCGCGGTGACCCTGGCTGTCGTGGCCTCGGGGTTGTCGATTGTCGACGCGCTCAACCCCAGCCCTGCGCTGGATGTGGCATCGGCGGTATGCCATGCCCTCTTCTACTTCTGGGCAGCGGGCAGCCTGATGGTCTACATGTTGTCGGACCGCACAGTCACCACCGACGAGTTGTTTGCTGTCGGTGCCACATTCACTCTTGTCGCGTGGGGATTCGCTTACGTCTTTGAGTTCGTGCAGACCGTCCAACCGGGTTGCTTCACCGCGGCGATCAATCCCGCGGGACAGCGCACTTGGATGGAGCTGCTGTTCCTGAGCTTCACCAACCTGTCCAGCACCGGCCTGTCGGATGTCGTGCCGATCACGGGGCAGGCACGGTCAGTGGTGATGTTCGAGCAGCTCTCCGGTCTCGGGTATGTCGCACTATTCGTGTCGCGGTTGGTGGGCCTGACCGTCGCTTGGCAGATGACCGCCGCGGTACGCGCTGAGAATCGATCCGGCAACAGCTGATGGCTCAGCGGCTGCTCGTGGTTGCCCATGCGCCAACCTCGACGACAAAGGCGTCGGCGTTCGGAGACCCTGGCGACCTGATCCGATGGGAGGAGTTCCGGCGGCTGAGCGAGCGAATCGCGTCTTGGGTCAGCGGACCCGAGAAGGTATGCCAGGCCACTGCGCTGCGTTTGGGAGGGTCCGCCGAAGTCATCCATGACCTGCACGAATGTGACTTCGCAGCATGGAGGGGCAAGACCCTGGCCGAGGTTGCTTCCCAGGATCCGTCCGGCCTTGACGCCTGGCTGCATGACCCACATGACGCACCGCACGGCGGGACGCACCGCACGGCGGTGAGAGTCTGGCGGTGTTGATCAACCGGGTTGGTCGGGTACTTGACGATCAGCAGTGGCCCGACGGCCGAAGCGTCGCGGTCGTGACACCACTGGTAGCCCGAGCGCTCCTGGTGCACGCTCTCGGCGCGGCGCCTGAGGTGATCTTCCGCATCGACATAGCACCACTAGGCCGAGCCTTGATCAGTAGGAGTCAGCACACATGGCGGCTGACGAGCCTTGAGCCCGCGAAGGACAGCCCTCGAGTGGACGGCCTCGGCTAGTCGATCACTGGTCGGATCGGGTCGAAGTCGAGCTGTAGCCGCCACCGCCGGGGTAGACCCAGTCGCCGCTGATCGTTTGGCCGTCGTCGCTGAACTCGCCCCGATAGAAGGCTGGGCTGCCCTTCGCGCCGGCCCAGATGGTCAAGGTGTTCCCGACCAGTTCGTAGGCGTAGTCCAAGGTGTTGCCGGCCGAGTCGTAGAAGCGTGAGTAGATCTCTTCGCTGGGCGGCTCGCCGAAGGGACGGAGATGACCGATCACCTCCAGACCGGTGATCTGCTGCCCGTACTGGCTGAGCTCGACGTGCTGCAGTAGGAAGAACCGGCCGGGCATCCACTCATAGCGGACTGTCCCTTGGGCTTCACCGGTCACCGTCCAGCTGCCGACCAGGCGGTCGAGCGCGGCCATGGCATCGCTGGGCTGGGTGGGCTGGTCTGAGGTGTACGCATCGTCGGACATGGTCTGTCCCCCTTCTGGTGGGGCCCGCGGATCGGGCTGAGTGCGGCTACCTCGGAGCCGGGACGGCTATTCCGACACTGGACCCGCTGAATGTGAATGTGATCTAGATCACACTCCCTGGATGTCGAACTCCGCCTGGTGGCCGGGGACGTAGCGGCATCAACTCACCAACCTTAGGAGTCGTCATGTCCACCACATCCACCACACCGGCCGCTACCTCGACCGACCTAGCGCGCACACCGGCCAGGTCCACCCGGACCCTGTTGACCGCCGGCGCCCTTGCCGGACCATTGTTCGCCGTGCTGGCAACCGGCCAAGTCCTGCTGCGCGACGGCTTCGACCTGCGACGGCACCCGCTGAGCCTGCTCGCAACCGGCGGTCCCGGCTTTGTTCAGGTAGCCAACTTTGTACTTGCTGGAATTGGAGTGCTGTGTCTGGCTGTCGCCGTCCGGCGCACCATCACCGATGGTGTGGGCCGAGGCTGGTTGGCCCCGCTGATCGCCGTGTTCGGTCTCGGGCTCGTGGCGTCGGGTGTGTTCGTTATGGACCCCGAGAATGGATTCCCGATCGGCACGCCCGAAGGACCGGCGCCGGCGATGTCGTGGCACGGCATCGGCCACATCGCTGCGGTGACGGCGGCCTTCACTGGGCTGGCCGCGGCCTGCATCGTGTTGGCCGTACGGATGGGCCGTCGCCGTGCCGGCTGGGCGACGATGCTGAATGCGTGTGCCGCGCTGGTCTTCCTGGCACCGATCAATCCGGCGTGGGCGAGCATCCAACTCGCCGTCACCGCCCTAATTGCATTCACGTGGACGACTGCGGTGGCACTGTGGCTGAGGCGATCATCCTCGGCTCGCTGACGGAGACCTAAGCTTCACCCGGATCAGATTGAGGAACCAGTCATGAAGTACCTGTTACTGAGCTACACCCCCATGGCCGAATGGGACTCCTCCGAGCCCGACACTCCCTCGGAGGACGCGCTGGAGGCCTTCGCGATCTACGAGAGATTCCAGGCCGAGCTGATGGCGTCCGGAGAGCTTGTCGCGACCGAAGGCCTGGGACACCCCTCAATGTCTCGGACCCTGCGCAAGCAGGCCGACGCTGTCGTGGTCAGCGACGGACCGTTCGCCGAGCTGAAGGAAGTGCTGGCCAGCTATGCGGTCATCGACTGCAGCGGCTACGACCGGGCCGTAGAGATTGCCCGGCAGGTAGTTGCGGCGATCGGTGACACGGTTGAGATCCGACCCATCATGGGTGAGGACTTCGGCGAGTCCCCTGCCCAGACTTAGTAGCCGCCAGGCAAATGACGGCCACCGCACCAGAGCTCGAGCACCTGTTGCGCACCGAGGCGCCGCAGGTGCTCGGCGCGTTGGTGCGCCGATTCGGCCACTTCGACATCGCCGAGGACGCGGTCCAGGAAGCGCTGCTCGCCGCCGCGCAGCAGTGGCCG
Source organism: Propionibacteriaceae bacterium (assembly GCA_021323255.1). Lineage (GTDB taxonomy): Bacteria > Actinomycetota > Actinomycetes > Propionibacteriales > Propionibacteriaceae > Microlunatus. Next base: position 5,262 of record JAJTCL010000157.1, read on the forward strand.
AACCACGGCATTCCCGACCATCCCCGTGGCTGGCTGATCCGGGTCGGCTACCGCCGCATGATCGACCAGCTCCGCGCCGAGCAGCTTCGGCAGCGTCGCGAGTACCAGCTGGCCAGTCAGCCGACCCCGGCCTCGCTGGAGGAACCGGTTGCCGACGATAGCCTGACGCTGCTGTTCTTGTGCTGCCATCCGATTCTGACCCCGGTCTCCCAGGTCGCGTTGACGCTGCGAGCCGTGGGCGGATTGACCACCGCTGAGATTGCTCACGCTTATGGGGTCAGTGACGTCGCCATGGGTCAGCGGATCAGCCGCGCAAAACAACAGATCAAGTCCGCTGGCGGACGGTTTGTCCTCCCATCGGCCGAGGACCGAGGGAACCGACTGACCGCCGTGTTGCAGGTGCTGTACCTGATCTTCAACGAAGGCTACGCGGCGACTGCGGGTGAGCAGCTGCACCGGGTTGACCTGACCACCGAGGCGATCCGGCTGACTCGGATGCTCCATCGGCTGCTGCCCGATGAGCCGGAGGTGGCGGGGCTGCTGGCGCTGATGCTGCTCAGCGACGCGCGCCGTCCCGCCCGCTCCACCGAAGCTGGTGACCTGATCACGATGGAACATCAACAGCGCGATATGTGGGACAGGACCCTCACCGCCGAGGGAACGACTCTGATCACCGCCGCCATGCGCCAGCGCCAGGTCGGACCGTACCAGCTGCAAGCCGCGATCGCCGCCTTGCACAATGGGGCACCCAGTTACGCCGAAACCGATTGGCCGCAGATCGCCGCCCTGTACGCGTGGTTGGAGCACCTCACACCAACCCCGCCTGTCCGGCTCAGCAGGGCGGTCGCTGTAGCGATGGCGCACGGTCCCCGGCGGGGGCTGATGCTGCTGGACAACCTCGCAGACGACCCACTCATCCGGCAGCGGGAGCGAGCCGTCCGCGCGCACCTGCTCGAACTCAATGGCGATACCCAGCAGGCCGCCGATCTCTTTCGAGAAGCGGCCGCCCTTACCGACAACCTCGCCGAGCGGCGGTACCTGGAGGGGCGAGCCCAGCATCTCGAATCGTGAGACCAGCTGCCTTTGGTCAGGAACGCACGTGCACGTGCGTTGCCGAGACGATGCACACGTTGCAACGTGTGCATCGTGGCAGAAACAAACGTGCACGTGGGTTTCTGACGCACCTCAGGCGGGTGTGAAGCCAGCAACCGCGCCAATGACGGTGATCGCTGGGGGCTTGATGCCTGCGTCCCTGGTGAGTTCTGCAATGTCGGTGACAGTCCCGCGTACGGCCTGCTGGCTCGGCATCGCCGCGTCCGCAACCGTCATGGCTGGAGTGTCGACGGCCAGCCCGTGTTTGATCAACTCAGCGGTGATGGCCGGCAGCGTGGCGACGCCCATCATGATCACCAAAGTGGTGTTGGCGGTGGCCAGCGCCTGCCAGTTGAGAGTTGAACCGGCATCGCCCGGTGGGGCGTGGCCGGAGATCACCGTGAAACCCTGGGTGAGCTCCCGATGGGTCAGCGGCACGCCGGCCAACGCGGGTCCCGCGATGGCCGAGGAGATCCCTGGGATCACCGTGACGGGGAGACCAGCGGCCGCGCAGGCCTGCCACTCCTCACCCCCACGGCCGAATACAAAGGGGTCACCGCCCTTGAGCCGGACGACGGTCTTGCCCGTCGAGGCATGTTCGATCAGGATCTCGTTGATCCGCTCCTGAGAGGTTGAGGTGCCTCGTGGGATCTTGGCGACATCGATGATCAACGCCTCCGGCCTGGCGTGCTGCAGTGCCGACAGCGGGGCCAGCCGATCACAGACGATCACGTCGGCCTCGTTGATAGCCTCCAGGCCGGCGACGGTCAGCAGGCCAGGGTCCCCCGGGCCGCCGCCGACCAAGATCACCGATCCAGCGCCTGCGGGTCGTTCCACCGCGGCTGCAGCAGGAGACACAGCCGGCACACCATGGTCACGAGCGGTCACGGCGATCATCTGATCACTTTCAGCTACGCCGGTGGCCGGTACCACGAGTGCGGCGTCCTGGAAGTCTTCGGGTGCTGGTGCACGGCGGTGCACAATCAACAACCCCCGCCCCGCAAGGTCGGCGACGATCGCTCCAATCTCGGGCGCGACCACTGTCACCACGGCCCCAGAGTCCAGCAGCCCTCGGATTGCCGACAGTGCCGCTGGTCCGCCGCCGCAGACCAAGACCGGCAGTCCGTCCAGCTCAAGGCTGGCGGAAAAGCTCGATGGTGGCTGGATCTGCATGGCGGCGTGAGGTTATCACTCAGTCGTCTATTGCACTCTGACCGGGCAGCCCGCCTGATTCGCCTCCTTCGTCGCTCGCGAACAGCCGCTGCTCAACCACGCAAGCCGCGGCCGCGAGCTCCTGCAGTCGGCGAAGCGGGCTGCCCGTCATAGTGTCGGGCAGGCAGGTCCGAAGGCTCATGCCAGCCGTGCCCGCACCTGTCCTTCTATCACCCGTTGCAGCAAGGAGACCGTCTCCGGATCAAGATCGACGCCGAGAGTCCGAGCCTGCGCCGCCAGCTGCAGTGCCAGCCGCTCCGTCTCGGCCGCATTTCCTGCCGTGTGCTCGGTGCGGATCCGCGCGGCTAGCAGCAGCTCGTCGCCGGGTGCAGCGAGCAGTGCCCGCGCCGCTGCCCATCGAGCCAGTTCCACGTCGCCAGCGAGCAAGGCCCGGTCGGTGAGCTCGAGGCCGATGTCGCGTACGCAGGAGATCATGTCCGTCCGCAGTTCTTCGGCCCAATGCCATTGGCCTGGCGCAGCGTCGGCGAGCGGCGCACCGCGTACCAGTTCCAGCGCGGCCTGCAGACTGTCGTCGCTGGCGCGGTTGACCCCGGTGGAGGTGAGGATCTGTAGCCGCTGCCAGTCGGAGCTCACCGCAGGATGCAAGGTGATTCGTCCGGTGTACGCGTCCGGCAGGTAGGAGTTGCCCTCAGGGCTGGTGCCGAGCCAGCTGCGCAACCGACTCATGTTGGAACGCCGAGTGCCCTCCGCCACGGCCAGCGCCGCCACCATGGCGTGTGCGCTGCTTCCGGGGTTTTCCAGCAGCCAGGCGCAGTACTCCAAGCACTGCTTGGCGGCGCGTGCTGGCGCCGTCCCCTTCGCGCCGAGCAGCTCGATCGGACCGAGCATCTGAAGCGTGGGATGGTGGACCGCCCGGTCCGGGTCCATCGCTGCCTCCATGATCAAGGCCCTTTCTGCTGTGTCTGTGGTGCCCCACGTCGTTGATCGGCTGTCCAAGTAGGTGACATTGTCTGGCGGCGGATCCGGCTGCTCGGCAATGTCGCGCCACCATGGTGCCGGTGTTGTATCGGCGCTGCCGGTGCCCTCGACAAGATCAACGACTGCGGTCAACTCTGGGGGCTCCAACAACTGTGGAGACAGTGAGAGACCGGTCGGCTCGAGTACCACCCTCCGCCCCGCGGATGAACCATCGCCACGCAACGACCAAGCGGCACCTGGGACAGGTCCGACCACCACAGCAGCTGTGGTGACTCTGGGCTCAACGTTGATCACTGCACTCAGTCGGGCGCGCTGGGCAATGCTCAATTCCTGTTCCACGAGGACGATTTCGGGAGCCCATGGATCGGCGAGGTCTGGGTCGATGCGGTGCTGGCTCAGCACCGGATAGCGACGATGTTCACGCTGCATGGCGGCGCGGTGTTCAAGTCGATCGAGCAGCCCGTCACAGTCGGTGGTACGCAGGACGTTGTGCTTGCCCAGCGCCTCCGGGAGCGGCTCGCCACCGCCCACCAGGGTCACGACCATCTCGTCGGCCCATGGGGAGAAGGAAAGTTCGACAGCCATTGCCGCCAGTAGATCAGGCGCTGGGAAGCCGGATTCTGCGTCAAGCTCGAGCAGGCCGAACGATTCCAGATCGCCAAGCACCAGCCGCTTTCGTTCGTCGCGACCTAGCGAGACCAGGGCGGGCCAGGGACGCGCAGCCTCGCTCAATCCGGGCACGGACTTGAGGTAGCCGACATCTGCTTGGTCCAGGAACCAGGATCGCCCGCGCACAGTGAAACCCACTGGCGCAGACGGACAATCCTCCTGCATACGGAACTCGATCTCGGTTTCACCGATCAAGGCCAGCTGCAGTGGGGGCGGGGCGGTCTCGGAGGCCCTGCAATGCGCCGCGATCGCCCGCATGGC
>JAJTCL010000158.1 GCA_021323255.1 Propionibacteriaceae bacterium
CCCTGATCTGCTACAAGGATTGCTCGACGCACTTCGCTGGTCTGCTGAGGACCTCGATCCGGACTATCCAGTCCGATTGGCGAATGCGGGTTCGGAACACCTCGTGTTGGTGACCAAGACCAGGAAGCGGCTTGCTGATCTGGACTATGACTTTCGACGCTCTCGCGAACCTGATGCGCGACCACGGGTTGATTACCGTACAGCTGGTATGGCCAGAGTCGAAGAAGCGATATCACTCCCGCAACCCATTTGCCAGCAGTGGAGTGGTTGAGGATCCCGCTACCGGCGCCAGCGCGGCAGCATTCGGCGCCTACCTGCGGGAGCTCGGCTTCATTGCCGAGAATGCGAGTTTCACGATCATCCAGGGCGTCGACATGGGCCTGCCAAGCGAGATCAACGTCAACGTCATCGGGGGCGAACCCGGCATACGCGTCAGTGGCACAGCCCACCGGATTGAGTCATCACCCGACGTACGGTGATGCGCAAGACCGCAGGCCTTACGAGTTGATGTGGAGGGGACGGCCCTCTTCATACCCGGAGTTGGCCTGTACGCCCACCACAGCCAGCTCGTGGAACTCCTCGAGGTTCGAGGCACCGGCGTAAGAGCAACTGCTGCGCAGGCCGGCCACGATGGAATCAATGAGATCCTCAACGCTCGGCCGCTCGGGGTCCAGGTACATGCGACCTGTCGAGATGCCCTCCTCGAACAACGCGGCGCGTGCCCGATCGAAGCCCGTGGAGCCCTTCGTCCGCATCTTCACTGCTCGCGCCGAGGCCATCCCGTAGGACTCCTTGTACATCCGTCCGTCGGCATCGGTCATCAAATTGCCAGTGCTCTCAAACGTTCCGGCGAACCACGAGCCGATCATCACGCTGCCGGATCCCGCGGCCAGCGCAAGCGCAACGTCACGCGGGTGGCGTACGCCGCCGTCAGCCCAGACCGAACGCCCCGCTGCACGGGCTGCCTCCGCACATTCCAGGACAGCGCTGAACTGAGGCCGTCCGACACCGGTCATCATCCGAGTAGTGCACATCGCGCCAGGACCGACTCCGACCTTGATGACGTCCGCGCCTGCGCTCACCAGATCGTTGACGCCATCAGTTGAGACCACGTTGCCGGCAACCAGCGGGACCCGGCGTCCTTGGGTGTCTGCCAGCCGGTCGCGCACCTCCCGTACCGCCTTCAGAGACTCCAGCATCCGCTCCTGGTGACCGTGGGCAGTGTCGACCACCAGTACGTCTATCCCGGCGTCGAGGAGCGCCTGGGCGCGCACAGCGACGTCCCCGTTGATCCCGACTGCCGCGCCGATCATCAACCGACCGTCTGGATCCAGGGCAGGGCGGTACAGCGTGGACCGCAGGGCGTGCTTCCGCGTCATGACGCCGAGCAGCTTCGCGTTCTGCACAACAAGCGCAACCTCCAAGTGGCGGTGGGTCAGCTCGTCGAAGATCTCAGTCGGCGATGACTCCGGAGTGATGGTCAACAGGTCGCCCGACATCACCTGATGCACCTGGGCGAATCGATCCACGCCGGCGGCCTCGACCTCACTCACCGTGCCGAGTGGCTGGCCGTTCTCCACCACCACCGCGAGGCCGTGCGCCCGCTTGGGGATCAACGAGAGTGCTTCACCCACCGTGGTATGCGGCGTCACGGAGACCGCGGTGTCGTAGACCGGATGGGATCTCTTCACCTTGCCGACAACCTCGGCGACGACATCAGCCGGAATGTCCTGGGGGACGATGGCGATCCCCCCTCGGCGCGCCACCGTTTCGGCCATGCGTCGTCCGGAAATCGCGGTCATATTGGCCACGACCAGAGGCAGCGTGGTACCGATCCCATCAGTGCTTTGCAGGTCTACGTCGAGGCGGGAAGCGATTCCGGAGCGTCGCGGCACCATGAAGACATCGGAGTAGGTCAGGTCGTACGGCGGCAGTTCCTGGAGAAATCGCACCTGCACATTCTCACCGGCGCGGCAGGGATTGCCTATTCGCCCTCGCGAAATCACCGATCAATGAGCTGACCTCGGCAGGGTACCGACTAGCGATTGCTGCTGGGAGTCGTTTCCGGCGCCGTCGTGGTGGCTTCGGCCTGCGGTGTCGGCGCTGTGTTCGTTTCTGTGGGCTCCGAAGTGGGAGCCTGCCTCGGCTCGTCGGTAGGCGCCGCCTCACTGGCAGCAGTCGTAGGCTCCTTCGTCGGATCTTCCGACGGCGACTCCTTCTTGTTCTCAGTGTCCTTCTTGTTCTCAGTGTCCGACTCCGTGCCGGCGTTACGCTCGCGAACCTGCTGAATCGTGGTTCCTTCGCCCCCAGAGAGGGCGTTGCCCGTAGCGAGCTCGAACGCAGTCAGGGAGACCGCTGCGATGCCGAAAGCGGCCAGGGCCACCACGAGGACTCGCTTCCAATTCAACTTCCGGCGGACCGGCGATGTGTCAATGGATTCCGGTGCCACGAGGTGGCTACGCTGGCCCGCGACATGACCTTCGCGGTCCTCCACGATCTCCATCACGGTGGGCTCTTCGACTTCATTGGGATTCCCGGTCCAGAACACCGTCTTGACCTTGTCCCGGGTATGACGGAGGGAGGCCGTATACAGCGACCCGGCAACTGCGGCAATGATGCTGGCCAACGCCGCGCCGACTATCGTGCCCGCAACGCTCAGTCGCGAGCCCAGCGCGGCCGCCGTCATGGCGGCCAGTGCGCCGCCGACGATCTGAGTCGCGGAAAGGTCGAGCCCCTTAGCCTTGGACTGCTTGTCGCCAGCCTTATTGCCGGTATCGGATTCAGTCGTGTTGTTCAGCTTCTGGTTTGTGCTCATATCCTCATTGCGTCTACTCGGGCGTCATGACCGTAGGCGGTCTCGTCCAGACGCGACAACGCCGGTCAGAGGAGGATCGGTGTCAGGTTTTGCGAAAAGTGAGCAATCCCACACCGCCCCTCCGGATCCGCCAGAATAACTGCGCCCCACGTCCTCCGAAGAGTGGGGCGCACTGGCAGCGCCTGCTTATTTGGCTAGGTGGTGTTCCTCTTCGGCTTCGATGGCGTGGTGTTCACCGTCGGCACCGATTTCGTCATGCCCGTGGGCGCGATGATGTGCCGCCTCTTCCAGCTCGGCCCGAGTAGGCCGACGCAGGGTGTCAATGAAGAAGAAGCGGGTTGCCCTACGCCGGAGCTGCTCACCCTGGATTTCCCTTACCGACATCCCGTCCACATCGGTTACGGGGAGCAGTGCAGGAGTCTCATCGTGCTCGGTCAACCTGAACGCCTCGCCAGGCCCGACCGGCCGGTGCCGCTCGGAGTACTTCCCTGAAGGAGCTCGATCGATCACGCCTGACTCGGCGCCGTGGATGAGCCGATCGTGGTCGGCACGCTGCAATCCGATGCAAATCCGCTTGGTCACCAGGAATGCGATCACCGGTCCCACAAACACAGCCACCCGCAGGAAGTTGGTCACGGCGTTCAGCGATACGTCGAACTGAGTCGCGACCAGGTCGTTGCCACCGCCGATCATCAGCAGTGAGTAGCCCGTGATCGCTGCTACCCCGAAGGCCGTGCGGGTCGGAGCATTGCGGGGACGGTCAAGGACGTGATGCTCGCGCTTGTCGCCAGTGACCCAGGCCTCGACGAACGGGTAGATAGCCATCAAGCCGAAGAACAGACCCATCAGCCCGAGACCCGGAATGGCGACGTTCCATGACCAAGTCGTCGATCCGATATGCGATTCCCAGTTCGGCATGATACGAATGCCGCCTTCGACGAATCCCATGTACCAGTCGGGCTGCGAGCCGGCGGTTACCTCGGCTGGGTTATAAGGCCCGAACACCCAAACTGGGTTGATCTGCATCGTGGCACCCATCAAGGTGAGCACACCGAAGACGATCAGGAAGAAACCGCCGGCCTTGGCGGCGTACACGGGGAAGACCGGGAAGCCAACGACGTTGCCCTCGGTCCGGCCCGGGCCGGCATACTGGGTGTGCTTGTGGTAGACCACCAGCGCCAGATGAGCCGCGATCAGGCCAAGGAGCAATGCCGGCACCAGCAAGATGTGCACCATGTAGAGCCTGGGGATGATGAGCTCGCCTGGGAATTCACCGGCGAACGTGAAGAACTCAGCCCAGGTTCCAATCACCGGGATCGACCGGATCAGACCGTCAACGAACCGCAGGCCAGTGCCAGACAGAAGGTCGTCCGGTAGTGAGTAGCCTGTGAAGCCGTTGATAATGCCCAAGGTGAGCATGGCCACGCCGATCAGCCAGTTGATCTCACGCGGCTTGCGGAATGCGCCGGTGAAGAAAATGCGCAGGCTGTGGGTCAGCATTGCGGCAACGAAGACCGCGGCCGCCCAGTGGTGCATCTGCCGCAGCAGCAGACCGCCGCGGATGTCGAACGAGAGGCCCAACGTTGACGCGTACGCCTCCGACATCTGGATCCCGCGCAGCAGTTCGTAGGTTCCCTCGTACTCGATCTCGGCCATCGACGGCTTGAACCAGATGGTCAGGAAGACTCCGCTGAGGAGCAGAACGATGAAGGAATACAGAGCGATCTCGCCGAGCAGGAACGACCAATGATCAGGGAAGACCTTGCGTAAGAACGGACGGCCCAATCCGGCAATCCCGAGCCGATCGTCGAGATACTTGGTGGGTCCCGCGGCCACCTTGAAGACGGGCCCGAGTTCTTTCTTCGGAGTCTGGGCCTGAACCGCTGACTCGTCAGGCACTGTCGCTGCCGGCTGCGCCATCACTTATCGCCTACCTCGTAATCATCACGCGAGTCACGCTCAAAGTAGCTCGGTCCGACCGGGACGGTAAAGTCCCTCTGCGCAACAATGTAGCCCTCAGCGTCCAGGGCGATCGGCAGTTGCGGAAGGGCACGCTTCGCCGGGCCGAATACCACCACTCCCGAGTCGCCTAAGTCGAAGGTGGACTGATGACAAGGGCACAAGAGATGGTGGGTCTGTTGCTCCCACAGGCTGATCGGGCAGCCGACGTGAGTGCAGATCTTCGAGTAGCAGAGAATGCCGCCGATCTGCCAGTCCTGGCGCGACGGCGGGATCTTGATGGTGTTCGGATCCATCCGAACCACGATGACCGCCGCCTTGGCCTTCTCAATCTGGTATTCGGAACCGTGGAGATCTTGGAGGTTCGCAGGCTCGGCATTGATCAGCTGGCCGATCTCGATGTCCTCCGGCTTGAACGGTTCGAAAGTGACGTCTTGAACGACGCGAATGCCCGGCGCCCAAATGGTCCTCTCGATGGTCTCGGCACGCTTCTTTTTGGTTGGCCATGGACCGAGGTCTGCAAGCCCGGCGATCATGGGCAGCAAGATCGTAGCGAGGGCTGCCAGTAGGGTACGACCGATGATCTTCCGTCGGGTTAGCTTGGACTCGTCGACGACCTTGTCTAGCTCAGTCAGCATGTAGTTCTTGTCGTCATCACTGGATGCTGCGCTGTGCCGGTAATCGATCTTTTCCTCATCGTCCATCAGCTTCCGCGCCCACTGCACAGCGCCGATTCCGAGGAAAAGCAATGCCAGGCCAAAGGTCAGGCCGAGCAGCAGGTTTCGGGTGTTGGCTCGCAATGGGCCGAAGTCGACCCAGACGTTTCCAGGTACCGCGAAATAGACGACGACGAACCCGATCGACAAGAGCGGCACCAAGCCGAAGAATGTGGCTACCTGGCGGGTTGCCCGATTGGCAGCCCTCTCATCGACATCGGTGAGCCGTGGAATATGGGGTTCCAGACCCGGATCCGGAACCGGGTATCGCTCCTCATCGACCGTTGCAACCTCGGTGCCAGGCCGGCTGTGGGAGGTGTCGTCACTCATTTGGCCTTCGCCCCCTTGGCTGCGATCCATATGGCAAAACAAATCAAGCCGCCCAGACCAATGATCCAGGCCCACAGACCCTCACTCACTGGTCCCAGGCCACCAAGCGCCAGACCGCCATCCGCCGGTCGCTCGTGCAGGGCGTTGAGGTAGCCGATGATGGCCCGCTTGTCCTCCGGCGTCAGTACCTCGTCGGAAAACACTGGCATTTGCTGCGGGCCGGTCAGCATCGCCAGATAGAGCCGCTTATTGTCAAGACCTTCCAGTGGGGGCGCATATTTGCCATTGGGCAGTGCGCCGCCAGCGCCCTCAAAGTTGTGGCACGCAGAGCAGTTAGTGCGGAATAGCTCACCGCCCCGTGCCAGATCCTCCGCGCTGATATTCGCCGTATCGTATTCGGCGGGCTCAGGGATGGCCGGGCCCGGCCCAAGCGTCGCCACATACGCCGCCAGCGCAGCGACTTCTTCCTCGGAGTAGCGGTTGGGTTTGACTGCTGCCTGTTCCCCCGGCCGGGCCATCGGCATGCGTCCCGTGCTTACCTGGAAGTCCACTGCCGCCGCACCGACACCCGCAAGCGGCGGACCCTGAATGGTGCCGCTGACCTGACCCTCGCCGTTCA
>JAJTCL010000159.1 GCA_021323255.1 Propionibacteriaceae bacterium
ACGAAGGCGATGTCCCGGCGTTCTGGCGGCTCAGTGTGACCCGGCGCTGCAACGTTGCGGCCAGCGAGCAGGACTTCTCCGCTGTTGATCGGCAGGAAGCCGGCGACCGCGTTGAGCAGAGTCGACTTGCCGGAGCCGGATGGTCCGAGCAGCGCGACGACCTCGCCCTCCCGAACCGTCAGATTGAGCGAATTGAGGACCCGGGTCGAGCCGTAGGCGATCGACAGGTTGCGCAGTTCCAGGACGTTCGGCACCGCGGCTACGCCGACCAGGCGCCGGGGCTAAAGGCGCTGGGCCTACGAACACCGGTCCGACCCAGGGCCCACAGTGCCGCTGCCGGCAGCACCACGACGGCTGTTATGAGTACAGACAGCGCGGCCGTCACACCCACGCCACCCAGATCAGCACTATTCAGCACCACGACGGCCAAAGTCTCGCTGCCCGGGCCGTAGAGCAAGCTCGACATGGTCACCTCGTGCAGAGCTGTCAGAAAACACACTCCCCAAGCAGCGAGCAGAGCTGGCCGCAGCAGTGGAACGACCACTGTCACCAGGGCCGTCGGCAGCCCAGCTCCGCTCACCCGGGCCGCATGCAGGCCGGCCGACGGTAGCCGGTCGACCGCCGCGGAGATCGGCCGATGCGCCAGCGCCCAGAGCTTTGCCAGATACGCGAGCAAGATGATCACTACGGTATCTGCGAGCCATCGCCCGTAGCCGATTAGCAAGCCGATTGCCAGGGTGGATCCGGGCAGTACCAGAGTGAGCGTGATCAAGATGCTCACACTCCGGCCACCGCGTGTTCGGCCCAGAGCCGCCGCAATGGTCCCGAGCACCAGCAGGATGGACGCGGCAGCCAGGGCGAGAAGCACGCTGCGGCTGAGGGCCTCACCGGTCCGCGGGGTCAGGACAGCGAGGAAGTTGTCCAGGGTCCAGTTGTCCGGCGTTGACGGCACCCCAATCGCCCGGGTGACGGAAGCACTCAGAAGCGCAAGGAGGGGCAGGCCACTGGTGATCATGAGATACAGAGCCATCGCGATCGTGACGATCACCCGCGTGGTAGGGCTGCTGCTCGGCCAGTCTGTGTCGCGGGCTGCCATACGGCCAAGCTGCAGACGTCCACCGAGCAGAGTCTCAGCTGGGGTCACGATGATCAGTGTGACCACGACGAGCAGCAGCGCCAGCGTGATCGCCTCGACGAAGCCCTGCGGGTCACTTCCCAGAGCGAGGTCGGCGTAGATGCGGGTCGTGATGGTGCCGAAACCAGCCGGCGCGCCGACCAACTGCGGTACCGCAAATGCGCCCATGCTGAGTACGAAGACCACCACAGCTGCGGTCGCGATCGCCGGTGCCAGCAGGGGCAGCGTGATAGTTCGGAGCACTGTCGCCGGACCTGCTCCGGAGGCTCGCGCCGCGCGTTCGGTGGTCGGCTCGGCGCGGGTGGCAAGGCCAACTGCGATGATCAAATACACCAAGGGCACGGCATTGACGGCGACGATCACCCAGACGCCGACTGGGCCCTGGATCTGCATCCAGGCTAAGCCGAACAGTTCGCTCGTCAGGCCGGCTCGCGCGTACGCCCGCAGCCAGCTGTACCCCAGGACGAAATCGGGCACCAGGAGCGGCAGCAGCACCGCCGCCCGCCAAAACGCACGGCCCGGCAGCTGCCGGTCTCGGAGCGCTAGAGCGATCGCCACCCCGACCGGAACTGCGAGGAGAGTGGCCGCCGCCGAAAGCTCGAACGAGTGCACAACAGCAGAGCCGAATCCCGGGTTGCTCACAACGTCCGCCAGCCGGTCGTGACCTTCGACCCAGCTCGTTTTGATCAGCACTGCCAGCGGTATCACAACAAGGACGGCGGCCGATCCGAGCGCAAGGGATAGGGCAGCTCCCAGCCATGCCCGGCTAGATGGCACTCTTAGCTGCCGAAGATCTTGGCGTAGTCCTCAAGCAGCGCAGCCTTCTGGCTCGTCAGAGCGTTCCAGTCTGGATAGACGATTGGTGCGCCGTTCGGCTTCTCCGGCCCGGCGACATCCGGCAACGTTGGATAGGACCCTGCTCTACCAATGACCGTCTGGCCCTCTCGGCTGGTCACGTACGAGATGAAGTCCTTTGCCGCCTCGGCGTTCTTAGTGGTCTTGGAGATGGCGACCGGCCCGTAGATAGCGACCGCGCCAGGCTTGGGCCAGGACACGGTGATCGGCGAGCCCTTCTGCTGGGCGGCGTACGCGGAGTTGGCGATGGTCATGCCGGCGTCATACGTGCCCTGCGCCACACCGGTTGTGACGTCATCGGGGGTGCCAACCTGCACGGCACCGTGCTCCTTGAGGTTGGCATAGAACTTGGTACCGAAAAAACCGAGGGCACCGAGCGCGGAAGCCGCCAGATTCGGGTCCGGAACGGCGACCTTCCCCGCGCTAGCAAGATCAGGCCAGGATGCCGGCGCCTTCACTCCCTTCCGGGTGATCGCGACTATGTAAAGCATGGCGATCCCGACGTAATCCGGAGTGCGTACGGTCGCTGGGATCTCGGTCTCCGGAGTCCAGCCGCCGACCAGCCCTTGGGCGACGTAGTCCTGCACAGTGAGCGGGTCGCAGCCCCAGATCACGTCGGCCTTCAAGCCGCCAGTGCGGATATCGCTGGCTACCCGCGCGTTCAGCTGGCCAGTCGGGGCCCGGAATAGTGCAACCTTCGCGCCCGGATGAGTGGCCTGGTATTGCGTCACTACCGGCTGAATCGTCGTGTCGTTGACGCAGGTGTAGAGGGTGATGGACTGCGCGGGGGAAGCGCTCGATCCGCCGCACGCTGCCAGCAGCCAGACCTGGAGCAAGGCCGAGAACCATATGGTTCCACGTCGGCCCTTCGCCATATCGTCACCGTAATACCGCTACTGCTCGCCTGTCAGCGCTAGCCGCGGGTGTGGCTCGAGTCTTCGACTCAGCGCACGGTTGACCGCGTTCCGCAGAAACGTCTCCGGTCGGGCTGTCCGAACCGGGGCTGAACGCTGGCCATAGGTGCGGTTGCGGGCGAGTAGCTCACGAATCAGGAGCGAGCAACCCGTAGTGCCCCCACCTCGTTGACCGGACGGCCCTCGACGACAGCAGGATGCTTAGCCTCCACCGTGTGCCCCATGTGTGCTCCCTGGTGGCAACCAGAGCGCCTCTACCGGTTCTACATGCACGTGAAGCACGCGATGCTCACGCCTGACCACCTGGACACGTAACCTTCGCAACGAGAAGGTCAGGGTTCGAGTCCCCTTAGCTCCACCAAATGACGACCTTCCCAGCTCTTATGACAACACCATGGCATCACCATGGAATCGCCGGCCCCACCACACGGGTTGTGGACGTTTGGGGGACTTACTTGGCCTAGTGATCTGGCCAGGTCCAACGAGTGGGGGTTGTCGTCTCACCGTCGGTGGGAAGTCCGAAGGCCTTGATCGGAATCACCTCATACACCTCGTACGGAGGGCCGCCGGAGGTGGGTGCGCCGTAGTCTGCGTCCAATCTGTTCCCCTCGATCCGGGTTGGCCAGCTGTAGACGGTCTGAAAAGCGTCGACTGCACGCCTCAGGGTTGCTTCGTCTCGCACGTGGCGCGCTGTCCCCTCAACGATGATGTGCAGATCCCTGGTATCGGTGCTGATCACGCAGCGAGGCTCAACCTCCAGGTTTCGGCTCTTTCGCGCGCGATCCTTGCTGGCGATGAAGAACGACGTGTTCGCCCAGGCCGCAAACAAAGGCATCAGGTGCGGGGCACCGTCTGGGCGTACGGTGGCGAGCCAGAACCAGCCGCCGCCAGCCATCCTCCGTTCGGCTTCAGACCAGGGGAGCGGCTGACTACGGCCGGCCTCAGTTGCCGCGTCGGTTCCCTTGCCTTCCCGCGACATCGCTTGTGCTGTGGGAGCTTGTGCCATATCGCGACGCTAGTACAACTCCCTGGACGCCTGGCAGAAGCATCGACGACGCGCATGCCGGCCGATCGGTACCTGAAGTGATCATGTCAGAAGATTGAGCGATGACCCGCCTGGAGCCGTTTCAAATCGCGGTACCCGAAGCAGACCTCATTGACCTGCGCCGACGGCTTTCAGCAGCGCGGTGGCCCAGCCGGGAAACCGTCTCGGACTGGTCTCAAGGAGTACCGCTCGGCGTGTTGCACAAGCTCTGTGAACACTGGCAGACGGCGTACGATTGGCGGGCGACCGAGCGGCGCCTCAACCGACTGCCGCACTACCGAACTGCGATCGATGGACTCTCGGTGCATTTCATTCACCTGCGCTCACCGGTTGCCGATGCCGTTCCAGTGATCATGACTCATGGGTGGCCAGGCTCGTTCTTCGAGTTCGAGCAGGTGATACAGCGTTTGGCTGATCCAGCAGCGTTCGGCGAGCCGCCGAGGCCGGCATTCCACGTCGTTGTTCCATCGCTGCCGGGTTACGGTTTCAGCGAAGCTCCAAACGAACCCGGGTGGAACATTCATCGGATAGCTGCCGCTTGGGCCGAGCTCATGGACCGGCTGGGATACTCCCGGTTCATCGCGCTCGGCAGCGATTGGGGCACGAGTATCTCGACTTGCGTGGCGCTGGACCATCGCCCCCGTCTCCTCGGCCTCCATCTGATCCCGCCTCTGGTGCCGCCGCCAGCCAGCGGAACGACGCTGAGCGATGCGGAGCGGGCGGCGATCGCGCGGCTTGAGGAGCGCAACCGAACAAACTCGGGATATTCCCAGATTCAGGCAACAAGGCCTCAGACACTCGGATACTCCCTGGTCGACTCACCGGTCGGACTCTGTGCCTGGATCCTGGAGAAAGTGTGGACATGGACGGACCACCAGGGCGATCTCTGGGAGGTCCTCAGTCCGGACCAGGTGCTGGACAACATCACGTTGTACTGGCTGACCCGCACGGGGGCCTCATCAGCTCGGTTGTACTGGGAGAGCATCGCAGAAGTTACCGCCTGGTTCACCAGACCCGGTGGCGATCGCATCACCGTTCCGACTGGATGCACCGTCTTCCCACGGGAGGTACCAAGGCCCTTCCGCCGATGGGCCGAACCGCGGTTCCCGTCGATCGTCCACTGGGGCGAGCCAGAGCGAGGCGGCCACTTCGGAGCCTGGGAACAACCGGAGCTGTTCATCTCCGAAGTTCGCGCCGTATCCGGTGCCCTCGCAGTCGATGGATGAGTAGCTTCATGTCGAAGCATGCTCAGCCGAGCAAGAGATCAGATGTCAACAACCTTGGCCAACCCAAGTCGACCTGATAAGAACTGATCATGGCGGATATCATCGACGGGTTCTTCAGCAGTGTGTGGAGCCGGCTTGGTGATCTTGATGGGGAGTAACTGATGAAGATCGCCGTGGTAGGCGGAGGCTCCACTTACACGCCTGAGCTCGTCGACGGGATCGCGCGACTTGAGGACCAGTTCGGGGTCGAGGAGCTGGTGTTGATCGATCCAGCGGAGGAGCGGCTCGAGCTTGTCGCCGGGATCTCGCAGCGCATCTTCTCCAGGTATGACTACTCCGGGCGCCTCACGTTCACGACTCATCTCGATCAGGCCGTAAGTGATGCCGCAGTGGTGCTGCTGCAGCTGAGAGTGGGCGGTCAGGCCGCCCGTGCGGTCGATGAAAGCCTGCCCCTGCGATGCGGCTGCGTCGGTCAGGAAACGACGGGTGCCGGCGGGCTGGCGAAGGCATTGCGCACCGTCCCGGTGATCTTGCAGATCGCGGAGCGAGTGTCCCGACTCGCCGCCGACGGCGCCTGGATCATCGACTTCACGAATCCGGTGGGCATTGTCACGCGCGCCCTGCTTGATCACGGTCATCGGGCAGTCGGGCTGTGCAATGTGGCGATCGGCAATCAACGAACAGCTGCGAAGCTGCTCGGTGTGGAGCCCGCCGCCGTGGCACTGGATCATGTCGGACTCAATCACCTGACCTGGACCCGGCAGATTCTGCTCGACGGTCAAGATCGACTACCTGAGCTGCTGGCGACCTCGGCGGAGGAATTGGCCGGGCGTTCCGGCATCCCGGCGGAGCTGCTGCGCCGGCTCGCGGTGTGGCCCTCGTATTACCTCCGCTATTTCTATGAACATGATCAAGTTGTGGAGCAGCAGCGGACTAAACCTTCTCGGGCCGAGGAGGTGGCCGCAATCGAGCGCCAACTGCTAGAGATCTATGCCGACCCTGGAGTCGATGAGAAACCAGCGTTACTTCAGCGGCGCGGCGGTGCGTATTACTCCGAAGCTGCGGTGGATCTCATGGCGTCTTTGATGACCGATCGAGGGGATATACAAGTCGTCAACCTGCGCAATGACGGCACGCTGCCCTTCCTCGCCGATCACGCGGTCGTCGAGGTGCCGGCAGAGGTCGGCAAACAGGGTCCGGTGCCGCAGGCTGCAGCACCGGTTGATCCGCTCTTTGCCGGCCTGATTGCGCA